>DAOWKG010000263.1 GCA_030639985.1 Desulfuromonadaceae bacterium | reverse complement strand
GGGTTGATACCAATGGCGATCAAATTATTAATGATTTGGAAATTCTGGATTTATATGATTTAACTGAGCCGGTACAAAATATGAACATTGGCTGGGATTTAGTTGATGAAATCTGGGAAGCTGGTGGTTATCGGTGGGATAAAGAAAAAAAACAATTTATTCCCAGCCATAAAACGGTTAATTAGCTGCCATACATTGGTGGTCTGATTTGATAAATTCATGGTTGCCAAGTTAATAAAATTTGAAAAGGTTTTGACAATAACTGGAGCAATTTCTAGTATTATCAATTGTACTGAAAATTAGTGGCAAATAGTGTTACTCCTAAATTAAATGTTTAATAAGTTTCCCCTTTGACTGAGGATATATTTTGTTATGGATACTGTGATTGCACTGCTGAAAGACGAAATGGCAGCGGTTGAAGGTCAGTTCAAGAAAAATCTGGCTTCAGACGTTAAGCTGGTCAGTCAGGTGGGAGACTACGTCCTTTCCAGTGGTGGAAAACGGATTCGACCCATGTTGTTGCTGTTGTGTGCTCGCTTGTGTAGTTATCAGGGGGATAAACACATTGAGCTGGCTGGTGTTGTGGAGTTTATCCATACTGCCACACTGCTCCATGATGATGTCGTTGATAGTGCTAATTTGCGGCGTGGCAATCGTTCTGCAAACTCGGTATGGGGGAATCAGGCATCGGTATTGGTCGGGGATTTTCTTTTTGCCAAGTCGTTTTCGGTGATGGTTGGTTCCGAAAGTCTCAGGATATTAAAGATTCTTTCTGATACCACTACCCAATTGGCCGAAGGTGAAATCCTGCAGTTAATCAATACTTGCGACCTTGAGGTTGACGAGCCACGTTACTTGCAGGTTGTACGTGATAAAACTGCAATTTTGATTGCTGCTGCTTGTCAGGTTGCTGGAGTTCTTGCCGGGGTAGATGCTGATCACGAGCTGGCGTTGCGTGAATTTGGTCTCGAAATTGGTACCGCATTTCAGTTGATGGATGATGCTCTCGACTATGTTGCCAATGAAGAAGATTTCGGCAAAGAAAAAGGGCATGATCTGTTTGAAGGTAAGATGACATTACCGTTGATTCATGCTTATGCTAATTCAACGGCGTTAGAGCAGAAAGAAATTTCTCGGATTATCGAGGCTGAAGAGCTAACCAAAGAAGATCTTGACTACGTCTGTACTTTAATTGATGAAAAAGATGGTATTGCCTATACCCACAGTAGAGCTACCGCTAGAATTGAGCAGGCAAAAAAGCAATTGATCCTTTTCCCCGATTGTGAAGCGAGACAAGCTCTTTTTACCTTGGCCGATTATGTTGTCTCAAGGAACAAATAGAGTACCCTCGATCTTTTAAGAAGTTAGATTTTATAAAATTAAATAGAGGCATAGATGAACGGCCACCTTTCCTAGCTGGAAAAGGTGGCCGTTGTTGGTCTGGGTGAGTTTTCCCGATTTGAGTTTAATTAAAATTTTTGCTGGTCGGAATTTTGATATGGCATTGTGAACAGCTTGAACAGCCTCCAGAACACCCTGACGAAGCATTTTTAATGGTTTTATAGATGTTGTGAGCAACATAATAAGCTGCTGCTGCTACAATTATAATGGTTATAGTCAAATCCCATGATGGCATGATTGATTCTCCTTAAACTCCGGTCAAGACAACAGACTAGATTCTTATCACATAAATAGCTTGGTACCGACTTGATAAATTGCCACGGCAATTCCAAATCCCAACAAGGTATTAAACACCAGCGCAAAAATTGCCCAGCGCCATGATGATTCTTTTGCGGTGGCAACAACCGTTACAACGCACGGTGCATATAGCAGGACAAACACAATCATTGCTAACGCTGTGAATTTGTTCCAGCTCTTATCTGCCGCAATTCTGCTGGAAAGAGTCTCCGCCGCTTCGGGATCAACATCGCCCAGAGAATATGCTGTGCCAAAGGTTGAAACAATCACTTCCTTGGCGGCAAAACCACCAACCAGTGCAATATTGGTACGCCAGTCAAATCCTGCCAGTTGACTGAGCGGTTCCAGTGAAGTGCCAATTTTACCGGCGATGGAATAACGTAAGGCGCTTTGCCCTTGACGGTTGTCAATTTTAATTATGGCTTGTTCAAGTTCAGTTGAATCAGAAATAGTACTATGAAGCACCTGTCTTGCGTCCTCAAATTGGTTTATTTCTTGCTCCGGTAGCCCCGGGAAGGTCATTGCTGCCCAAAGCAGTATCGATACTGCCAGAATAACTGTTCCCGCTTTTTTAATATATTGCCAGGTGCGTTCCCAGGTGTGGATGAAAATTCCGCGTGCTGTCGGTAACCGATAGGGTGGCAGTTCCATGATAAATGGCGTCGATTCCCCTTTGATTATTGTCGAGCGTACCAGTTTTGCCACCAGCAGAGCCATTATCCATGCCAGCAGGGTGATAGAAAACATCATCTGGGCTTTATACTCAGAAAAGAAGGCGGCAATCAGTAATAAAAAAACTGGTAGTTTTGCCCCGCAAGGCATAAATGGAGCAGTTAGCAGGGTTGCCAACTTTTCTTTAGGACTTTTCAGGGTTCTGGTTGCCATAACTCCAGGAACGGCACAACCACCAGCGATTCCTCCGGAGATTATGAAGGGCATGGCAGAATAACCGTGGAGACCAAATATGCGTAGAATGCGATCAAGCATATATGCTACCCGTGCCATATAACCGGAATCTTCAAGAAACGAGATCATCAGGAACATAATGGCAATCAAGGGGACAAAACCCATTACGCCGCCAACACCATCTATGATGCCGGAAACTAACAACGATTGCAGTAGACCTTCAGGTACTATCGTGGTGACGGTCGCGGAAATCCAGCCAAAGAAACTTTCCAACCAACCCATTGGGATTTCACCAAACGTGAAAGTAATCTGGAACATACTGTAAAGAACCGCAATCATAATCATGGGGCCGAGATAGCGATGTACCAGTAATTTATCAAGTTTAGTGGTGAGTGCGATTCTTTCGTGCCTCGATTTCTCTTGAATCATGATATTTTGTTTAAGAATCGAATTTATAAAACCATAGCGGTAATCGGCGATTATCGCTTCGGGCGGGATATTCAGGGTGCGTAAACAGTGATGTTTCGTCTCTTCGACAATTGTCAGTAACTGGTCAGCAACATTACTGGTTTGTTTCCCAATGCTGATAATTTCCCGGTCATTTTCAATAAATTTCAAAGCAATCCAACGAGCTGGATAGCGTTCAGTCATGAATTCATTTTCAAGGATGATTTCAATCATATCATCGAGAGCCAGATCGATATCGGAACCATAGGAAATTTTAAGTGGTTTCCAGCTGTTCCCTTGTTCCTGTGCATGTTTGAGGGCAACTTCAATTAATTCTTGTTTTCCCTTTCCCGTGCGGGCGATCGTTTCAACAATTGGACATTTAAGGAGGTTGGAAAGTTGTGAAACGTCGATTCTTAATCCTTGTTTCTTGACATCATCCATCATGTTTAGAGCTAAAATGACCGGTATCCCGAGTTCGAGAAATTGCACCGTGAGATAGAGGTGACGCTCCAGCATCGTCGCATCAATGATATCGATAACAACATCGGGTTTTTCATCAATTAAATAATTTCTAGCTACTAATTCTTCCTCTGAATAGGCAGAAAGAGAATAGGTGCCGGGTAGGTCAATTAATTTAACCCGAGCGTTTTTTATATTGATGGTGCCTTCTTTGCGTTCGACTGTAATGCCGGGATAATTACCGACATGCTGGCGGGAACCAGTAATGGCATTGAACAGGGTCGTTTTGCCAGAATTAGGATTGCCTGCCAGTGCAAGGGTTGTCGTTGCAACCTTTTCGAGTTTCCAATTAGGCTTTGACACTTTTTAGCTCTCCAGACATTCTACGGTAATGAAGTCAGCTTCGTTGTTGCGGAGAGTCAAGGTGTAGTTCTTTAAGCGAATTGATACGGGGTCTTTTAAGGGTGCCCGACCAAGTACTTCAACTTCTGTTCCGGGGGATAAGCCCATATCGCGTAACCGACGACCGATTTCACCTTCGGCGGTTACGCTGACGATTTTAGCTCTTGCTCCAGAAGCAATTTGACGTAAGGATATTGACATAATCGGGGCTCCAATAAATTAATTGTTATGGGGTAAATGAAGTTGATAATGAAAATCAACTGTGGCTGGAATGTAGAGCACCTGAGTAAAATAGTCAAGTTAAATAGTTGACTGTTTGAGTGCTGAAAAGATGCGTTAAATCAGGTGGTTATTTGTTATCAGGTAAAATATTGATTAATTCCTTGTCAAAAATACGCCAAACTTTTTCTGCCAGTTCATTCATGAATTCTGGATTTGAAATGTTGGGAAGTTTAATATTAGGATTTGGATTGTCGGATACTTCAGCAGGGAGACAGAATTCTGATTTGGTATAGCCTTGACGAAATTCGAGTGCCAGACCAAGAAGGAATGAGCGCCGAACAGCAGCTTTGATTTCCCCCGGTTCGATATCAAGATTAAAATCGCTCTTCAGACAATCGGTTACCATCTGGGTGCCAATGCCCTGGGTGATATCAAAAAACTTGCACAAGCCGATCATGTCAAAACCGACGATATGGAGTTTGTCCTGAGTGATAACTTCAACCCAGGAATCGACATCTGCCTTACCTTCTCGAATCAGGGTGCCGTAAGATCCCATTGACATATGGCCACCAGCTATGGCCCAGCAATAGCCGGGATTGGTTTCTGGCAGGTAGGCGGCAAGTTCAAGCCCTTTTATGTGGTAGGCGTAATCGGTCTCTCCGGTTTGTTCCGACAGACGCATTGACCCCTTACCAATTTCGGGTAATTTCCCTTCTCCGGTGGTGATAATGAGTTCTCGGATTTTATCGTAATCGCCAAATGTGGCACCGTTAAACAGTGGTTTTTCGGGGTGACGTTCGTTGTAGGAGAGGGCATATGAAACAGTAACCCCGGTGGAAATAGCATCCATACCGTAATTATCGCACAACTGGATCAGTTTTCCGGCTTGCCGGGCATCATGGATGCCAATATTGGTACCAAGGAGATTAAGTGGTTCGTAATCGAACTTTGCAATAAATTCACCCCGACTGCCATCGGCATTTTTTTCGGAAATATAGTTATGACAAGTAATGCCGCAGCGATAGCAAGCGGCCGATTGGATATCAAATTCTTTTTCAACATTTTCGCGGAATAATTTTTCGGGTAGATCGTTGCCCTGGGGTCGATAGTTGTTGATTGGTACCGCATTAAATGGCTGCATCACATCGTATGCTGCCCAAGTGCCGCCACCACCACCACGTTTAATCGGTTGTAAACGAGCCGCACCTCCACCTTTGATCACTTTGGTATGTACTTTTTTGACGGTGTCTGTAATTGGTAAAATCTTATCATCACTTTGAGCTACCAGAGCGATAACATTTTTATAACCCATCATACTGCCCATGCCACCACGACCGGCAAATCTGAGTTTATCTTCTCCCGATTTTAATTGATTTACGGTAGATAGCGCGACTGAGCCAATATAGTTATTTGACCAGTTTTCACCCGCCTGACCAATGGCGGCAAAGTGGGCGTTAGCATATTCTTGCTGCAATGCCATGATTGTTTCATGGGTGGAAAGACCGAGTAGGTGGTCTGCAGGTTTTAATTCAATTTGCGGACCCGCTGGACTTTCCTTGATGACAATATATACCGGCTGGTCAGAACAGTTTTCCAGTATCAGTTCGTCCAGGCCGGTCCACTTGAATTTGGCGCCAAATTTGCCACTGCCAGCAGACCACATCGCTGCCGGTAGACCAGCTTTTGAACCTTTGATCGGGCTGTAACTGGAAAAATAGGTGCGTAGACCGGTCATAGCACTGCTTCCAGTAAGTAGGCCGGTATTTATTATCAGGGGGTTTTCCGGGCAATAGGCAGCTTTAATATCGAGCTTTGACAGCATTTGAAAAGATCGCCCAAATCCACCTAGAACATCTTCCAGATTGTTACAGGGGACATCTTCTTTGTGCTGCTTGCCAGTTTTTAAATCTATGGTGCAGCGGTGGTAAAGAATCAGTTCCGGATGGGCAGCAGGATCAGTCGTTTCGATTTTCATAAGGATTTCCTCGATTTAATAGTGCCGTAAACAATGGTTACCGTCTACCTGAGGTTAACTTAACCACCTTCAAGTAACGGTAACAACATCAGGGTGTCACCATCACCCAGAATGGTAG
>DAOWKG010000176.1 GCA_030639985.1 Desulfuromonadaceae bacterium | reverse complement strand
GGCAATAGCCAACGACAGCGCGGTGAGACTGGTCGGGAATCCAGACAGATCGAGAGATGGAAGGCTTCCGGCATCAAACAGCAAGGTTCCAGCAGTAGAAATACCATTGGTCGACAACACAAGTGGCGTTTTTGCCGGTAAACTAACTGAACCACCACCAAATTCGGCAGGAAAGTTAAATGTCCCCGACAAGGACACCGACTTATCCTTTAAACTGATAGAACCACCAAGCTCACTGATACTAAAATCGGTATTTGGAATAGTGATTTTACTGGCAATAGCTTGAGCAGTTCCAGTGGTAGCAGCCACAGCTTTTGTTCCGTAGGATAGCAATCCACCCTCAAGGAGCTGCAAATCAGGAATAGTAACACCACCGTAACCACTACCCATGAGAATGGAGCCATCAAGGCTGGCAAGGCTAATGGGTATTTCGTTAGCAGTATTAATTGCTACTGACAGTTCGTTCAGAACCAGAGTTACCCCATAGTCACCGGAAATGATCTCAAAATTATGGGCAGGATCAACGGCTTCAACCAGTTGCAATGTTTGTTTGATATTAGTGGGTGTAAACGCTAGATCGGAAAAAGTAATTTCCGGAGCAGAAGGAACCACCAGCTCAGGCAAAATAATGGAACCGGCTGCGGACGCACCGTCTTTTGTAAACGTCAAGCTCGTCAGGGTAAAACTTGCCCCGGCATAGGCAAAGGTAAAATCTGGCTCAAATACCACAGAGCCATTTATGATTTTAGTTCCTTCAATCTCAAGATCAGCAACATTAACGATTAAATCATCAGTCCCAGGGTTTTTTAAATTTTCCGGGACAAATTGACCCAGCCAACCAAGAGCCACAGTTGCCTCTCCGGTCAGCTTATTTTCAATTGCGGTTACCGCAGTTGAGAGCAAGAATTCACCAAGTTGATACGGCGTTCCGGTTGCAGTGACATAGGTACCGAGTTCGGAATCATCAAAAAATTCAATTCCTGAATTGCCCCGCACCACCCGGATAGAAAAATCATAGTTTTGGTTAATTGCCGGAGCAAAATGGTAAACCCAACTGCCATGTCCTTTGGCGTTCTGCCAGTTTTTGCCGCCATCCATGGTGATCTGCACCAACATCTCATCAACCGGGATGTTTTTTTGCTCCTGCTCCAACAATCCACGAATAACAATTTCGCCATTGATTAAATCTTCGGCATAAAAAGTCAGCGGTCTGCTATCAAATTCGTCAAATCTCTCACCATTAAGGGTAACGGCATCGAGGTAACCAATATCATCACCAGGATAATAGGCATTGGCGGTGAAGGTGGTTAAAATGAGGAGCAACAAACTGACAACAAATGGCAGAATAAAATGTTTTTTCATTAGGATGCGACCTTTAGAAAACAAAAATGCCACCCTGAATTAAAGTAAATCCAGGGTGGCATTTTTTTTAGAACGTGAACAGGTAGGATAATTTAGCGATATGTTCCTGATAATCGTCGCTGGTGGCGTCATCGTAAGCATACTCACGCCGTTCTACCGTTAAACGAATCGCTTTGGAACGATCTTCACCGGGATGATAATTTGCCCGAAATTGGTAACTGATGAAAGTATTATCGGCATCGACACCGTCAGTATCACTGTTTTTAGTTGAGGCCGCAAGATCGGTCGACCAAAGGTTGCCGGCATCATAACCACAATCAATCCGCCCGCCAAGACTTCGTTGCTTGCCACTGTCACGATTAATAAAGTTACCGTCAAGGCGAACCGAAGCACGAATCAAATGATCATCAGATAAACGCTTCTTCCACCCCAAAGTCCCCCGTAAGGTATTGATAATTTGATCTTCGGCACCAGCAGCGTCATCGTCAATATTAGTGTTGAGCCAGCTAACCCCATAACGCCAGCCACTTTTGGGACGAAAATTAAAATCGAGTGAACTTAACAGCAGACGTTGATCAGAACCACGACCGGTCATACGCTTTAACTGGCTACGCAGACCAAAATCGCTCCGTTTCATCCAATCGGGACGATAACTGGCATAGAATGCGCCGTCACGAATCACCTGCGTACCGTCTAAAGCACCATCAAGGTTATCACGACTATGCTTAAGGGTAAGTCGCAGTTTTACCTGACGGTTGACCATCCATTCGGTATCGTTTTCATACCGCTCACGGTCAGATGAAGCACTGGCAATTATCGGTTTATAATCGCTACCCAGGCGCTCATAGAAAAAAGTACTTCTGACTGCCCGTGGAATCGGCTTGGTTAATACTTTGATCCGGATGGCAGTATCATCATCACTACCTTCTAAATCATCGGTGTCGGAATCGGTGCGGGCAAAAGCAGTTTCACCTTTTAGGGTCAAATAGCGATTAAAGCGCCAATTCCAGTCCACTCCGACAGTTTTAGCTTCAACTGGAGCAGCACCACCAGTTATTATTGAGGATTCATCATCTTTAACCCAAGAAAAGCTGGTCGCTACCTCTTGTGCCGGAGCATGCTTCCAGGCGGCATTAACCCCGGTAACATAACGATCCACCGAATCATCAGAACTGGAGTCGTAAACCTCTTCCCATGAAGCTTTTTGTACCCCACTCAAGAAAGTGAAGTCCCAACCCTTATCGTAGCTACCAACCGTATAGCCGATCTTACCACCTCTGGCACCACCACTAAAGACCAACGGGTTAAACGAAGCGGCAACATCACCCACCTCAAGGTTGAATTGTTCCCACTCCACATAGCCGTGAAGAAACATCAACCGAGCGTCACGGTTGTCAATTTGCTCGTCATCGGTAGCCCGGCCACGCAAATCGAGCCCCATTTTACCTTTTTCCAGTTTCTTGCTAAAACCGATGCTAAGTTCCTGCCGCCAATGGGTACCTTCATCGACACTACTGTCAGAACGACCCATAGTATCGTGCCATTCCAGCATAGTCTCCGAGCGACCACGAACCTGCCAGCTTTGGTCGCTGGATGTTTCAGCAGCAAAAGCTGCCGTAGTAGAAAGTGTAAAAATAAATAAATTCGTCAACAATATTGATTTCATAATATATTTCATAACGTTATGGATATCCTAATATGGAGAAGGTGATGATACGGGAGAAGAGGTATTATTATCTTCATTGGACTCAGCAACCACATTGGTCGAATCAATCGTTAAAGTGATTGAAGTAGGATAATCCGCGTTCAGGGTTCCAGAACGAACCTCACCAACGGCAAGGGGGGCAACGACACCGGTATCATGAATAGGAGGCCCACCAAATATAGGAGTATATTCACAATCAATTTGACATTCAGAACTAGGCGCTGTGCCAATGTTCTGTACCGTATAGTTAATAATATAGCCATCATCAGACACATATGTCACAATCAAGTCTGGCAAGTCACCAGCACCTGCAACAACAACCTCCTGCCCAGCAATCTGTGGTACTTCTTCAGTCCATTCCTGCAAACTGCCACCAAACAAATTATTTCCCGCTAATTC
>DAOWKG010000335.1 GCA_030639985.1 Desulfuromonadaceae bacterium | reverse complement strand
GTGGTGCAATGCCGATAAAAAAGGTGGCAGCAAATTTACTCATGGGAAGTTCATGGTAGATATAGCGGTGATAGACTGCAGCCCCAACAAACAGGAATAAGAAAAATCCGACCCCAAAACTCAAAGTAGAAATGGTTATTATAAATTCTGCTTTGGCAGGAAAATACCCAGCAAGTTCATATCCGGCAATCGGAATCAACAGTTTTGATACCGGTGGGATATACCAACCAAAGTTAGCATGCGGTATGTTGATCTCTTTATGGCGGAAAATATGGGTCAGGATGACAAATCCAAGGACATAGATGCCAACAGATCCTAGGAGCCAGAGGTACCAGGCTAATTGGAGTGAAGTTTGTTCACTGAAAAACATGGTTGGAAACTTCATCAGGTTCAGTGAAAATAGAATCAATGCAATTGGCATAGTGGGAAAAAAGTTTGCCGCAACCGGGTGATTCAGATCTTTACGGATACTGGCCGGATAGAGAAAAAACTTTGCCGTCCAGGGGAATATAAAGATGAGAAAAACCAGAGCTGAAAAAACGATACTGGCCATGCATAATGGTTTGACCCAGGAATAATTTAAAAATGAAATCGCCAGGGGAATAACAGCAGTTCCCATAATTGCCGCAAACCAGGCGGGATTAAAGTTTTCGGTGATGCTACTTGGGGTTGCTTTGAATGGCTCAGCCATTTGTTCCTCCGTAGGGGTTGATAGAAAAATGATCAACTCCATTGTAGAACCCAATAGGTAGAAATGGCAACCATAAATATATGATAACGGATATATATCAAAAGCATGATACGTGCGGTATTGGAATTCATTTCTTGAAAATCGGTGGCAATGCTAATAAGATATTTGATTGACACAAACACACGTTAAGCGGAGGTTTTTATGTTTCGAGTTATGGCTAGCAGAACGTTGTCGTTGTTGTTTTTTTGTCTGTTAGGATCCTTTTTTGTTCAGTCGGCACTAGCTCAAGAGGGATCCCGTTTTAGCAAATATAATATCCATTCTCAGGGCAAGGATGTCGTCAATTTCAAGGCTAGCTACGCTAATTATACCAACCCTGGGCCTGGCCATGTCATTGTCCCGTTCGGAACCAAAATCAATGTTACCAAGCGTACTCGGCGGGGTTTTGTTTTTACCTATGATAATGGCAGTAAAAAGGTAACGTTTGAATATCAAGAAAAGCGGATGGGGATGAGTGTCGATGAATATATCAATCTGATTACCTCCGCAACGCCGGTAAGCTATCCTGGATTGTCCAAGCTGGATAAAAAAGGGATTGCTGCTGGTGAGGCGTTTAAGGGGATGACCCGCAAGGGGGTGATGGCCGCACTCGGTTATCCGGCGGTACATAAAACCCCATCACTTAAGGCAAAAACCTGGATATATTGGGCTAATCGGTTTAGAACTGTAGCGGTCGATTTTAATGATCAGGGTAAGGTTTCGAACGTGCGCTAGTTTTTATTGATGCCATCATTGTTGGGGAAATTAATGGATAAAAAAGATATTGCTTTAGTAACCGGAGCCAGCAAGGGGATTGGCGCTGCAATTGCTCGAGAATTAGCTGCCGATGGGTTTCACGTCTGGCTTAATTATCGCAGCGATACTGCTGCCGCTCAGCTTGTTGCCGGTGAAATTGAGGCGGCTGGTGGCAGCTGTACCCTGCTCCCTTTTGATGTCGCTGATGGTTCGGCAACAGATGCAGTGCTGGCACCATTGCTGGAGGAACAAACTCCTGCGGTGCTGGTGAATAATGCCGGTTTTGCCCGTGATGGTATTATGGCATTAATGAGCCAAGGTGATTGGGATGATGTTATTGCGGTTCATCTTGGCGGTTTTTTCAATGTGACCCGCCTGGTTGTGGCGCGAATGATAAAGAAACGCCGGGGGCGGATTGTTAATATTGTTTCTACCTCGGGTGAAACCGGTATGGCAGGGCAAGTCAATTATTCGGCGGCAAAAGCTGGTTTGATCGGGGCAACCAGATCGCTGGCAGCCGAAGTGGGACGCCGTAAAATATTGGTTAATGCGGTTTCTCCGGGTTTTATTGATACCGAAATGATTGCTGAATTACCCATGGAGCAAATTTTGCCGATGATACCTTTGGGACGAGTTGGTAAACCGGAAGAGGTTTCGGGGTTAGTGAGTTTTCTTTGTTCTGAACGTGCCAGTTACATTACCGGTCAAGTATTTGCCGTTAATGGCGGGACCCATTTTTAGATGGCGGCGCAGGGGTTACATCGGGTCTCTATCACCGGTATCGGCATTGTTTCCTGTCTGGGGAACGATTTGGAAACGGTTGGTACCGCTTTGCGTGAAGGTCGTTCCGGGCTGGTAATTGATCCCCAACGAACTGAGTTGGGATTTCGTAGCCCATTAACTGGGCAGATCAATAATTTCGATCCCAAAATTCTGTCCCGTAAACAACGTAAAAGCATGCCCGATTTTGCGGTTTGGGCCTACGCTTCGGCTCGTGATGCCTTGGATTTGGCGGGATTGTCTGCGGCAGCTATTGAGAACGAGCAAACTGGTCTGATTTATGGTTGTGATTCGAGTTGTATTGCAGCGGTTGAACAGGTCGA
The DNA here is from genome assembly GCA_030639985.1 of Desulfuromonadaceae bacterium. Lineage (GTDB taxonomy): Bacteria > Desulfobacterota > Desulfuromonadia > Desulfuromonadales > Geopsychrobacteraceae > Desulfuromusa. Next base: position 4,675 of record DAOWKG010000335.1, on the reverse strand, counting down.
TGCGTTACTGCAGCGGGGGGAAACCAAAGGGATCGGTAGTGGCCAGATTTTTCGTTCAATGACCTCAACGGTAACAATGAATCTGAACACCTTGCTTAAAACCAAAGGTGCCTGCTGGTCATTGAGCTCAGCTTGTTCCAGTGGTGGTCATGCAATTGGTCAAGCTGCCGATCTGATTCGTTTAGGGCGACAGGAGCGGGTAATTTGTGGCGGTGCTCAGGAAATTAACTGGCAATCTATGTGTAGCTTTGATGGCCTTGGCGCTTTTTCAACCCGAGTAGATGATCCGGCAACTGCATGTCGTCCGTTTGATGCCGACCGTGACGGCTTGGTGCCGAGTGGCGGTGCAGCAACGGTGGTTTTAGAGCGTTACGATCTAGCCGAGCAGCGTGGAGCAACGATTCTGGGTGAATTGCTAGGTTACGGGTTTTCATCTGACGGGGAACAACTTTCGGTACCCAGTGAAGATGGTCTCAGTCGGGCAATGCAATCGGCATTACAACAGAGTGGTCTGGCTGCAAACGAGATCGATTATCTCTGTGCCCATGCAACCTCTACCCCCGCCGGTGATGCGGCAGAAGCGGGGAACATCCGCCGGGTTTTTGGTGCCAAAACGCCACGAATATCGGCACTGAAAGCACTGACTGGACATGAATTGTGGATGTCTGGGGCGGCACAAGTTGTTTACACGACAATTATGGCGCAGCAGGGATTTACGACGGCAAGTTATAATTTTGAACGGTCGGATGAGGGGACGGCAGGTTTGAATATCCTCCGTGAAACGGATTCCAAGCCCCCTGGCAAGGTGTTGTGTAATTCCGCCGGATTTGGTGGCACCAACTCCTCTCTTGTCATCGCTTTCAACTGAGAATTATGGCTTATGATGCAATAATTATCGGCGCTGGTCTTGCGGGGCTGACATCGGCTTTATTGCTGGCTCGCAACGGTCGTAAGGTACTGGTTGTGGAGCAGCACCATTCTCCGGCACCGGTAGTAAGCGGCTTTGAACGGCAGGGCATCTATTTTGACAGTGGCTTCCATTATGCTGGTGGGCTTGGTGCTGATGGGCCGTTGCTACCAATGTTGCGTTATCTTGGTTTAGCCGATAAGTTACAGTTGTTCCCTTATGATCCCACTGGATTTGATAGTTTACGTTTTGCTGACAGTGGTGAGGAGTATTGCCTGCCGGTAGGTTTTGCCAATATCTGTAATTATCTGGTGGAAAAATTCCCGGCAGCTGCTACCGAAATCGGGATCTATCTGAATGAGGTCGCTTCGACCTGGCGGAATACTCCCTATCTTGATTTAGATGTCGATTTTGCCGATTTCAGTATGGCATCGGTACATGGTAGTTCGTTGCAGCAGCGGTTGGAGGTTTTTTCACCATGGCCGCAGTTACAAAGTTTGTTATCAATGCATTGCCTTTTGTATGGGGTTGCGCCGGATAAAGCACCACTCTCTCTCAATGCCCAGGTAGCAGGATCGTACTATCATTCTGCCCATGGAATTGTCGGTGGTGGACGCCAATTGATTAAAGCACTGTTGCAGTTGATCGGCGAAGCGGGAGTTGAACTCCAGTGTAATGCTGAGGTAGTAAGTATCCGGGCTGAAAAAGGGACTGCTGCAGGAGTCCGTTTAGCGTCGGGAGAGGAAATTTTTGCACCGCAAGTGATCGCAACGGTTAACCCGGTTCTTCTGCCGGAGTTATTACCCGATGCGGGCTTAAGACCCGCCTATTTGAAGCGACTGAAAAAGTTACGGCAGACCTCTTCTGCTTATATAGTATTTGGTCGGAGTAAGCAGCCCTTGGAGTTTCTGCGGCGGCGGAATATGTTTGTACAGCCAGCGGCCGATATTTTTAGTGGGATTGAATCGCCGTTGGAACAGCGCCCTTTTTATTTGGCTGGTGCTGATCAGGATGGCAATGGCACGGTAACCGGGTTGATTGGCATTGTTCCGGCGCACTATTCTGAGGTTGAGTCCTGGGGTTTTGCCGGCAAAAAGCGAACAGAACAATATCGTAGCTGGAAAAAGGAAATGACGGATCGGTTGGTGCAAATGTTGCGCAACAACTGTCCCGAATTGTCACAGCTGGAGCTGCTGGATTTGGCAACGCCGCTGACTTTGAGAGATTATTCTCGGGCTCCACAAGGGGGAATTTATGGCGTTGCTCGAGAGTTGGGGCAGTATAATCCCCTGCCGGTGACACGCTTGCCGGGACTATTTCTGGCTGGTCAAGCGGTAACTGTATGTGGACTGATGGGGACAATGGTTTCCAGTTGTTTGGTTTGCGGCTCAATCCTTGGGCACGAATTTTTACGCGGAGAGTTAAAAAAATGGAGTTGACCCCCGTTGTTATAACTGGAGTTGGAATTATTTCCCCGCTGGGAAATGACTTTTCTCATTTGATGGCAGGTTTGCGGGCGGGACGTTCCGGGGTTCGTGAGGTCGCTGAACTGGAACAGGTTGGCGGTTTGCGTTCCCGGTTGGCAGCGACCGTTAGCGATGTTGATCCGAAACAAATTCCCCGCAAGTTTCGCCGTTCTATGTCAAACATGTCGATCTACGCTTATCTTGCCAGTCAGCAGGCGTTGACAATGGCTGGATATCCCGATGACCAGCTCGATTCGGGGGATTTGGGGGTGAGCATTGGCTCAACCCTTGGCAGCACGATTACCAGCGAAAATTTCTTTGCCGATTATTTTCGTGATCACAGTCTCGAACGGATGAAAACTGGACTGTTTTTTAAAATGATGGGACACTCCTGTGCCGCCAACGTCGCCCAATCATTTGGTATTACCGGCCGGGTATTTGCCCCGTCAGCGGCCTGTGCCACCAGCAGTCAGGCGGTGGGCTATGGTTACGAACAGATTGCCATGGGAAAACAGCAAGCAATCCTTTGTGGCGGCGCTGAGGAGTTTCATCCTCTTACTGTCGCTACCTTTGATATTATGCATGCGGCGTCAATCAATTTTAATTCCTGCCCCGATACCACCCCACGTCCATTTGACCAGCGTCGTGATGGCATTGTTTGTGGTGAGGGGTGTGGTATTTTGTTGCTTGAAAGTAAAGTTAGCGCCGAGCAACGAGGAGCAAAAATTTTGGCCGAAGTGGTTGGCTTTTCGACTACCTCCGATACGTCCAGTATTGCCAGCCCCGATGTCGGGGCGATGGTCAACTGCATGCAGCTGGCATTGCAGGACGCCGGTCTTTCTGCCGCGGCTATCGATTATGTCAATGCTCACGCTACTGCAACCGAGCAGGGTGATATTGCTGAAGCCGAAGCGATTCGACAACTTTTTGCCGACCGGATTCCGGTAAGTAGCTTAAAAGGGCACTTGGGACATACTATGGCGGCAAGCGGAGCGATTGAGCTGGCGGCGAGTGTTGGCATGTTGCAACAACAAGAACTGATTGCAACCCTGAATCTGGAGCAAATTGATGAGCGTTGTGGGGGCATAGCGCACCTGCAACAGAATTGTCCTCATCCGGTTAAGACAATTTTGAAAAACAATTTTGCGATGGGTGGTATAAATACCACTATTATTTTGAGGAGTTATCTGCATGACTGAAGCTGAAGTAATTGAATTGATAGATTCCAGTCTGGCTGAGGAATTTGAACTTGATCGAGCTGATATGGGGCCAACGGCAAACCTATATGAAGATCTGGGCCTCGACAGCCTCGATACGGTTGATATGGTAATTGTTCTGGAAGGGGCATTTGAGTTTAAGATTCGTGAAGAAGAGGCAGTTCGGGCGATTCGAACCTTGGACGATATCCACCGCTTTGTTCTGGCTAAAATTGAACAAGAATCTTGATGGTGCAGGGAACGCAGTGAGCGAAGCGAAAAACAAGGCTGGCGTTGCGCCATCACCATCACTCCCGATAATTATCCTGATGAATCTGTGGGCGTATCCGCTCGTGGTTCTATGGACGCTGGCATGTGCCATTCTGTTTCCTTTGGGATTAGCAGTAGGGCGGTTTGTCTTGCGCTGGCCGGATGATCGCTATACCCGTTGGGCGATATGGGCTTATGGTCGGGGCTGGTTGTTGTTTATGCGGCCGTTTGTCCGCTTTGACCGGCAACAGACCGAATTGCTGGATGTTAGTAAGCCATACTTGTTCGTCATTAATCACCTCTCCTTTTTTGACACCTTCTGTATGGCTTTATTGCCGATTTACAATATTGCTTTTGCCGTCCGTTCGTGGCCGTTTCGGATGGTCTGGTATCGTAAATTTATGCATCTGGCACGTTATCTCGATGTCGAAAGTGGCAGCTGGGATGATAACCTTGCCAGCAGTAAAGAAACCTTTGTCGCTGCCGGATCGGTACTGTTCTATCCTGAAGGGCATCGGAGCCGGGACGGCAATTTACAGCGATTTTATTCGGGCGGATTCAAGGTTGCGGTTGCTGCCGGAGTGCCGGTTGTCCCCCTTTGTATTACCGGGACCGATCAACTGTTACCGCCGGGACGAAAATTGATGCATCCGTGCACGATTTCGTTACGAGTGCTCGAGCCGATTGATACTGCTGCATTTACTGCCGAGGGTGGTCATATGCAGTTGCGTAAGCTGGTTAAGGGGCAGATAGAAGAGAATCTGGTTGAGATGCGAGCAGAGGGTGAATAGATGACACAATCTGCTTCATCAACCGCTGAATTTGCGGTGAAAATG
>DAOWKG010000236.1 GCA_030639985.1 Desulfuromonadaceae bacterium | reverse complement strand
TTGCTAGAGTTAAGTCGTTTTTCTTCACGACGGTTGCTGATAAATCCGGTTTCTACCAATACCGAAGGCATGGTAGCCCCAAGGAGAACATGGAAAGGACCCTGTTTGACGCCATGATCATTAATGTGGCTATAGCTAGAGCGTAGTCCCGCTACCAAAGCTTGTTGTACTTCGGCAGCCAGACGACTCGATTCATTTATTTTTGCATTTGCCATCAAGTCAAACAAAATAGCTTCCAAGTTACCCACTTCTTGCAAAGTCGTACCGTTTTCTCGGGCAGCAACTTCAGCTGCCTGATTGTTTTTTGACAGATTCAAAAAATAAGTTTCCACCCCAGAGGCCTTACCGTTGGCAGTTGCGTTTGCATGGAGAGAAATAAACAGGTCAGCACCAACCCGATTGGCATATTCGGTTCGTTCACGTAAATGCAAATAACGGTCATCGGAGCGGGTCAGCAACACCTTCACCCCTAGTTGTTGCCGCAGCTCTTGAGCAAGGTATTTAGCAATTTTAAGCACCACCTTTTTTTCATAAACCTTATGGGGCCCAATAGCGCCTGGATCCTTACCTCCATGCCCGGCATCAATCACAATCAAACGAAGCCCATCATCGTGTTTTTTCTGGGGGACATGAATAATTACTTGCCGCTCCGACGCAGTATTTAAAATTGAAGCGATTGAATCATCAGCAGGACTGACAGCAGAGATTTTACTGGTAGGAGCAATACTCAATTCCGGATAAAGTGGCGCACCAATGATGTCGATAACTAACCGATGAGGATTTTCAAGGGTTGCTAATTTATATTCGGCAACCCGATTCAGATCGATAACCACCCGGGCTCGCTGAGAATCAAACTTACTGGTTCTGACTTTATCTACCAGACCGTTACCGACATTAATTGTTCCCGCCAGAGTAGCAGCCAATTCGGTATAGAGCAGATCAAAATAGAGGCGCGGGTTTTCCCCTTTTAAATAGTGAGGCTTAGCTACTGCTGGAGCAGTTAAATCGAGAACAATCCGAGTATATGCCGGACCGCTCCAATAGCGAATTTTTTCCAGGGAAATTGGTTTGCCAACAGCTTCATGATCATGTTGATTCGGCATTGCAATAGCTGCCGATTTTACAATTGCTGGAGCCGGCAATAATGCTAAACGTTTTTGTGCTTCGGAAGCCATATCGCCACTGGGAAGATTGGTAATCAATCGATGGTAAGCTTTATAGGCAGCAGCTTTATCATTAATCCGATACTCAGCAATCTGCCCGGCTAGATACAGGGCATCGTCGGCCAACCGGCTGTGAGGAAATCTATCCACCATCGCGATATATTTGTCAAATGCCTTGCGAGCATCCTTATTACTACCAGAAGCACGGGAAAGTCCATCCCAAGTTTTTGCCAGCAGGAACAGACCGTTTTCAAGTTTTTTGTCGTGCTGGTGAGTGACAACATAGTGGTCAAAACGAACAATCAATTTTTCCCAATTGGTGCGTTGCCGCTGTAGTTGAACCGATTTAAGCAGCTGTTGATAATCGTGACGCAGGGTTGCATAACTTTCAGCAAATGCTGAACCAGGAACGCTTTGCAACAAAAACAGGAGCAGAACTAATGTCAGTAAATATTTAAATTTCATTGTATCAAAGCATCTTTTTGAGTTCATCCAACAGGGTCAAAGCCTCTATTGGAGTAGTAGTTTGCACTTCGATTGCTTCCAGTCGCAGACGAATTTCATCGTCTTGCCGGGGGTTAAAAAGTGATAATTGCGATACCGGTTCTTTTTTCGGCTGGTGCTTACTTTCACCCAACCGTGGTTGCCCGGAGCGGACAAATTCACCGGCCTCAAGATTGTGCAAAATTTCCTTGGCACGATCAATAACGGCATCTGGCAATCCTGCCAACCGTCCGACCTGAATCCCGTATGAACGACTGGCACCACCAGGAACAATTTTGCGGAGGAAAATTATTTTATCATTCCATTCTTTCACCGCAACGTTATAGTTTTTAACCCGTTCGCGGGTCAGCTGCAAATCGGTTAATTCATGGTAATGGGTCGCAAACAGAGTTTTGGCCGCCACTTCTTTATTATCATGGAGATATTCAGCCACTGCCCACGCGATACTGACACCATCAAAGGTTGAGGTACCCCGACCAATCTCATCCAAAATCAACAGGCTGCGTGAAGTAGCATGGCGTAGAATGTTGGCGGTCTCGTTCATTTCCACCATGAAGGTAGATTCACCACGGGCAAGGTTATCACTAGCTCCAACCCGAGTAAAGATGCGATCAACTACACCGATAGTTGCCGCTTTTGCGGGGACAAAACTACCGATCTGTGCCATCAGGGTGATTAATGCAACCTGGCGCATAAAGGTTGATTTACCCGCCATGTTAGGGCCAGTAATAATCAACAACTGATTAGTTTCGTTATCGAGTTCAACATCGTTGGGGACAAATGCTTCCTTAAGGGGCATCCCTTCAACCACCGGATGTCGTCCAGCTTCAATTTTGATTACTCCGGAAGCATCGATTTTGGGGCAGACATAATTACGTTCATGCGCTAAATCGGCAAGTGCCAGCAAGGCATCAAGGCTGGCTAGAGCATCGGCACTCTGCTGAATCCGCCCCCCTTCGTTGGCAACTTGCAATCTCACCGTTTGGAAAAGATTATACTCCAACTCAACGATACGTTCTTCTGCTCCTAAAACCTTAGCTTCAAATTCTTTTAGTTGCGGCGTAATAAAACGCTCGGCATTGGTCAGGGTTTGCTTGCGGTGGTAATCTTCCGGAACCCGATCAAGGTTGCGGTGGGTGACTTCGATAAAATAGCCAAAAACTTTATTGAATTTTACTTTAAGAGATGAAATACCGGTACGTTCTCGTTCTTGCACCTCTAATGCGGCAATCCACCCTTTACCATCCCGACTGATAGTTTTCAATTCATCCAGTTCTTCATTGAACCCATCTTTGATGATGCCGCCATCACGTAAAGTAAAAGGTGGATCGGCAACAATTGCCCGGTC
>DAOWKG010000149.1 GCA_030639985.1 Desulfuromonadaceae bacterium | reverse complement strand
TTAGCAGCAGTTTTTTCAAGTGCGGTGATAAATTCTGCTTCGGCACAACAACTGAAAGCAATCTTCTCAATACAGCATTGATCGGTCGCACCGTTCAAGTCGGTTGACGTATGGCCTAACCCCTTGGAATATTGTTCGGTGGCGATAATTGGCAAGTTTAGGGCCTTAAACCCCTCGATTAACAGGTTGGTATGCAACACCAATTGTTTATAGAGCCCTTGATTCATTGCCGGGGTCAGTTTTTCCTGAACATCGATAATGACCAGCACTGCCTTTTCGCCATTGAGCCAAAACTTATCTTTTACTTCTGCCATGCACTCCTCCCTAAAGTTAAATTCGGTTGCGTAAAATTCTCATTATCAACACTCCTAAAATCGATAATAATAATCCAATACAAACAAACAGGTAACCCAATGTATGCCCCTCACCCAATCCCCAGAGATCTTTCTCCTTCATAAACACAATCAGACCCACACCACCAAAAGTGAGGATTCCACCGCTAATATAGGACGAAAAAGCAATTATAGGCCAAATTAGATCTTTAAATGTCATCGATTTGTCCAATCAAAAAAAGGGGCTGCCAAACGGCAGCCCCTTTACTATCTTAAATAGTAGGTAACAAATTAAAAGTGGTGCCCGCCGAAGACAAAAGCATAAATCATCAGCAGGGTTAATGATACCCCTATCAATACCGCAGTGAAACCAAATCCTTTCAGGATGAAGTCATAAACTGGACCACTGGTCTTGTCCATTTCATAATCTTCGAGCACGCCTTCTTCCTGATAGCGCTTCCACTGGTCACCACGTTCTTCGATAAACTCTTCTTTGGGTAGCTCACCGTTAAAAACAACAAAGTCCATCGGGAACTTTTCTGGCCGACCATGAGTATTAAAGAAGTGGACAGTAAAGATAAATCCGGTTGCTAACAGTGCCTCGTCAGAGTGAATAATGGTTGCAACATTGAATACCCAGCCCGGCAGTGCCGCACCGAAAAACTCCGGGAACCAAAGCATTAAGCCGGAGCCACCAATAGCAAACATACCCCAGAAGACGGCGATAAAATCGAATTTTTCCCAGTAGGTCCAACGCTCAAAGGTTGGTTTTGGTCCCAGAAACAGGAACCAGCGAACCATAGCGGTTACGTCACGAATATCTCGCAGATTCGGGCACAGTGATTCGGGGCCAAAGAGGCGATGGAAAAATTCTATCGGATACTGCAATTTGTAGAAGAGGAACTTGGCACTCATAAATAATGCCATACCAAAATAAACAAATGTGATGGCAGCACCAATGCGATGCAGGAATGCCGCATTAGTTGCCCCACCGAGGAACTCCATCAACACAATAGCCCATGCTTGATCGGCAAATTTTAATGGCAACCCGGTGAGTGATAACAAGAGGAAGCTGGTGATAACCAGCAAATGCATAAAGATATGCACTTTGGTAAAACGGCGGTAAACTTTGTGCGGATTATCAATGTGATGAAGTACTGCACCAGCGGCCAACGCTTTTTTCTTTTCGTTATTTTCAATAAACCCACGGAACATCCACAATAGTGAGTGGAACCAGAACACGCCAAAGGTTCCAACCAGTAAACCACTCATAGCAATGTAGGTATAAAACAGAATCGGATAATTTTCGCTATCGGTCATGTCACCATGGGAATAAAACTTGACGAACAATGCTGAAGCATTTTCGTGACACTGCGCACAAGAAACTACTAACTTATCGGGGCTGAGGCTAGAAGCAGGATCTTCGTTCGGGAGGACTTCATGGGCCGTATGACAGTCAGCACAACCAGCCACTTTTTCGGGGTAGCCTAAATGGAAATGCTTGCCATGATAGCTGTGTAAATAGGTTTCAACGGCAACAGGAAGTACCTCGTTGCGATGCATCATCTCTTCATCTGCATGACAGGTCATGCAAGGTTTAGTTTTAAATGCGGCCCGATCGTAGGTACCCATTTTTTTTACTGAAGCAATTGCATGTAAGCCATGACAATCGATACAGGCAGCAGAATCGGGGTTGCCAGCGGCAACTCCCTTAGAGTGAATTGAAATATGATATTCACCAGCGGCAGTATTATGGCAACTTTCACAAGTAGCATTAGCTTGGCTCTTATCACCGACCCAAGGAGTTAAGTCATGAATTGAGGTATGGCATGAGGTGCAACTAAGATTAATATTAGGGTGATCAAAGTTATGAGCACTATCGAAATATTCTTTGAACTCTTGTTTATGGCAGCGAGCACAATCAACCGGACCTGGCATCAACTCACCTTCCATGTGAGCATCAATATCGGCTAATTCAATATGGCAGGCAACACAACCATTTGGTCCATGAACAGAAGCAGCAAAATCTTCTGCCTCGGTAACATCATCGTGACATTCCAGACATGCTTCCGGGGAAGCGGCTGAACCACCTGCTACTACCTGCGTGCTCCACAGCAACGTCAAGAGTAAAACAGAATAAAACAGGACTTTACGCATTGATTCTCTCCTTAATACGATTATCATTTATAAAAAAACAGGGTGATATTTACAAATCAGGAAGATATCAAATTTATTCAAACTCAACTTGATGCGTGGCAGTAACAAGTTTCAAGGATATTTCCCCAAACAACCCCTAGGGTGTATATTTTTATCATACAGAGTGAGGGCCACCTTTGTCCACAATTTAATGCAATAAAAATAGACATAAGTGCCTTGGTAAAGTTCTCTTCCGCCGACAGTTATCAAATACCGTTACTTGTCTGATCTGGTTTGTTTACTGGCAGATTTGCTTCTACTGCGGACAATAAAAAAGGGCGGCTCCGAAATGGAGTCGCCCTTCTTTTTACTTATAAAAGAACAGATTAGTGGGCAAGAATCCCAAGAACATGCTCGGTAAATGGGTTGGCGAAAAGAATAATCATCGAGACAACAAAAACATAAATTGCCAAGGACTCGATCATCGCCAGACCAATCATCATAGTGGTCATGATTTTACCAGAAGCACCTGGATTACGAGCAACGCCTTCACAAGCGGCTTTGATAGCAATACCCTGACCGATACCGGTACCAATAGAACCAAGACCCATACCAATACCAGCAGCAACCATACACCATGCAAAAAATTCCATTTGTTTCTCCTTATTACGGTTTTTATTGTTCCTATATAACTAGGACTTGCTCTTCACCCATGTGAAAAGCGTAATTATAAAATAGTTAGTGCGCTTCTTCCAATGATCCGGCGATATAAATCATTGCCAGCAACATAAAGACGAAGGACTGAATGAATGCGATCAGTACACCCATGAGCATCATTGGGATCGGCAGGAATAATGGTACCAGTGCCAGGAAGATCATCAACACAATCTCATGCCCGTACATATTCCCAAAAAGACGCAAGGTCAATGAGAGGGGGCGAGCAATGTGACCGATTATTTCGATGATAAACATCAATGGTGCCAACCAGAGAATTGGTCCCATAAAATGTTTAAGATAGCTGATGCCATGTTTTCTAAAACCAACCACATGGGTCAACACAAAAACCGTCAGTGCCAATGCCGCATTAGTGTTCAGATCGGCCGTGGGAGGGTATAATCCCGGTACCAGACCAATCAGGTTACACACCAGAATAAATAATGCGATGGTAGCAATAAGTGGAAAGTAAGCCTTTCCCTCTTTGCCCATGGTTTCTTCAATCATATTATCGATGCCGCTCACAATAGCTTCCATCAGATTCTGTGCTCCGGATGGCACCATGGAGATTGACCGAGAAGCAAGAAATGCGACCAGAATAAGAATTGCCATTACCAGCCAAGTATAGGTGACATGGTTGCCAACGTGCAGGTGCAATTGCTGTTCAATCCAATGTAAAAACAAAAATGGATGAGTCATGAATTAAGCTCTCCTATTCAATATAGCCGCTTGGCGGTTGTCACCAGCAGATTTATAACTATTACAGACAGTCCCACTGCCAATGCCAGCGGATGAACCCCGCCGCGCACCAACAATAGATAAATTGAACTGGCGATAAACGCCAATCGAAACAGATAATTTCGCTTAAAACCTTTTTCAGCACCCGGTACGGGATTTCCCAGTACCTTAAGCAGCGAGCGCCCCAGCCAGCGATAATTAATAATTACCAGTACTCCGCCAGCCAACACCCCCATTGTAATTGACAGGGATTGCCACAGCAGGCTTATAAGTACCAGTACGACTAAGATGATCCAGTTGCGTTGCGCCATCTCCACCAGCAATTGATCGTCAGGTTCCATCTTGACTATCACCGCTACTGTCACCTTCCAGCTCTTGGCGTTTAAGTTCTCTGGTCGTCAGGATAAAAACGTTACGAAATCCTGAGATAACCCCAATCAGCAACATGATCAGGGTAAACAAGGGACGAGTATCAAGCCATTTATCGAGATACAACCCCATCGCCAAGCCGATCAGTATCGACGCGACCAGCGATATCCCGACGCTCGAGAGAAAGCCCATACTTTTATATAGTTCACGCTTATTTTCTGCCATTTAGAGGGGTCACCACTCCGAAATCTGCCACAAAAGCGGACATTAAGTACCATATAGGGGCTGAATGAGTCAAGTCGGTTTTTAGGTCTACCCGCAACTACGGGATAGAATCGATCTCATTTTCTACCAATAAAAAAACGCCCCGGTAAAACCCGGGACGTTTATGAATATAATTTTTAAATTTAGATCAAACTTTTTTCAACTCTACTGCCACCTGATTATCACCATCAGCGATCAACTGCAGGGCTCCAAGGGCAACGAAGTTATTGGGTGCAAAAATCAGCCCTTGCGGAACTGAGTCGGTAATTAATACCTTACCAACGGTTGCCCCGACGCTACTAGTCAACTTGATCTTGTCACCAGCTGCGGCACCAACTGCATCGGCATCGGCTTTATTCAGGTTGAAAAAACCTTCTGGTTCAACTTCAAGCGGTGCAGTTGCCCACATAGAGGTTGTCCCAAAATGTCCGGCCGAGGTACCAGTTAGCAATTGCAGCCCTTTTGAAGCATCTGTAGCGGCAATAAGTTGATATTTAAGGCTCTGATCAGCGACTTGATGAGCTTTACGGACACAAGTGTGACGTTCATCACCGAGGCATTCAGCGTCTTCATAAAGAGAAGTAAGCACATTAATTTCAGCGTTAGTATCGGCACAACTAAAGGTTGCCGGAGTTTTATTCAAACGGCCATACAGTTCAACAAAGATTTCTCCGTCTTCACGGCTTTGTCCAACTGGACGAATCGCCGGCTTGAAACTACGCACAGTATTATCGAGAGCAGTGAAACTCCCCGATTTTTCTGCATAAGAACAACCGGGTAAAACTACGGTTGCCAAACGGGTAATTTCGTTCGGGAAAATATCCTGAACTACCAGTACTTCGACCTTTTCAAGAGCCTTCAGCCAGCGACTATTATTTGGGAAATTCAGCGGATTTGTCGCCGCAAGATAGAGGAACCTGATTTTCCCAGATTCGATCTCTTGTAGAATACCGTCAGCATCGAGCCCGCCAGCAGGGAGTTCACATTTCCATGCTTTGGCAAATTTTTCCTGATTTTCACTGTAAGACTGAAATCCCGGCAACGCTTCTGGATATACTCCCATATCGAGAACACCCTGGGTATTGCCTTTTTCGTCCAACGGGAAGAGTCCGCCACCAGCATCGAGCGCACCACTAAGAATTGCCAGGTTGGCAACCGCTGCTGACTTTGAGATACCAAAAGCTGATTTACAAATATCCCCACCAAAGACAATTGCTACTTTTTTGGCTTGACCAATAATATCGGCAGCTTGCTCCAAAGCTTCAAGACTGAGACCAGTGGTCGCTATTACCTGCTCAATATCAACAGCAGCCAGATCGGCTTTTAATTCTTCCAGGTTGGAAACTGCAAGCTGCAAACTTTCTTCATCAAGATGACCACGATCTGACAACAACCTACCCAAACCATTGGCCAGCGCAATTTCACTACCATGACTATAATTGAGTTGGCAGTTTGCAAATTGGGTCAAATGGATTTGTCGCATATTGGCAATTACCAGCTTACCGCCATTACGCCGAACCGCATCCTGAATTTTCCAATCGACGCCCGGTGCTTCTGCACTTGGGTCAGCACCAAAAACCAGGACCGCATCGGCAGTAGCAATAACGCTCATATTGTTACTGGCACCGTTCAGGCCGAGCCCCTTATCGAGAGCCCGCAAAGAGCGCATCGCACCAAATCTTGCTTCGCTATCAATATTATTGCTACCAATCGCGACCCGGAAAAGCTTCTGAAACAGATAGTTTTCTTCATTGGTCAAACGGGGAGACGCAAAGCCAGCAATCGCTGCTGCGCCACTTTCAACCTTGATCCGCTCTACCTCGGAAACAACCCGGTCAAATGCCTTGTCCCAAGTAGTTTCTTTTTGCTCAACCACCGGCGCAACCAAACGGCTTTTATTATTGATGTAACTATAGCCAAAGAATCCACCGACACAGAGGTTACCATTATTGGTTGTCCCGGCATCGTCAGAAGTAACCCGATAAACTTCGTTATTCTGGACATTAATATCGATCTGGCATTGGCTCGGGCAATAGGTGCAAACCGATGGCACTTTAGTCAGTGCCCATGGCCGTGCCCGGAACTTGAATGGCTTGGAAATCATCGTCCCCGTCGGACAGACAGAAACACAGTTACCGCAATAAATACAATTTTCAACGGTCTTATCAATGTATGCTTTGTCGCCCTTATCGTTGACAAACAGGGCATCGGCACCGATAAGCTCATGACAGACCTTGACACACTTTTCGCACATAACACAGCGATTTGGAACCTGCTGAATTAATGGCCAATGGTCAATAGTAGCGGGGTTGACATCATCGGCTTGAAATTCCTGTCGCACGACATCGAGATCGTAACAGATATTTTGCAGGTCACATTCACCGCCAGCATCACACACGGGGCAATCAAGGGGGTGGTTTACCAGAATCAATTCCATGATTTGCTGGCGTGATTTAGTCAATTTAGCCGACTGGGTAGTGACATTGATACCTTCTTTGACCGGAGTGTCACAAGCGGTCATGGGACGATCAACACCTTCAATTTCTACTGCACAAATCCGGCATGCACCTGTTGTCGATACTTTTTCTAACCAACAGAGAGTTGGAATATGAATATCCAATTGGCGAGCCGCCTCAAGAATTGTTGTCTCCTTGGGAACACTTACCGACTTACCGTCTATAGTCAGGTTAACCATATTATATTCACCTCAAATACTGGCTGTGATTTACTCCGGACAAGCCCTCTGCCGCAGCTACGCTCTAGTAAATTTACTTAATTTAAACTGCAATCATCGAAACGCGATAACAACGCAGACAACGCCCAGCTTCTATTACCGCTTCACTGTCAGAAAAACCTAGTTCAACTTCGCTGTAATTTCCGGCACTGGCACGCTCTTTACCGTGTACTTCGTGTTGATCAATACGCTGCACGGCATCAAGCCAAGGAACCTCTTCGTTCTTATCGTAAACACCGAGGTTTGACAGGATATCGGTATGGAAATCTTCGTCGGTCAGATAGGCTTCGCCCTCTTCCAACCAGCGCTCGATTACCTTGGCTGCCCGGTGGGCATTACCAACACAAGCAACAACGGTAAGGGGACCAATTTCAGCATCACCAGAAGCAAACACCCCATCCATATCAGTTATCAGTGTCCGTGACAGGGGGTTGCCCATATCGTCATTCAAATCCCGATCAGCGGCATTTTTCAATGGCACATACTTGGTAACCACTGTGTTCCAACGGGTAATCTTGATCCCGGTATCTTCAGTGATAAAAGCCAAATCTGGATCCTGACCAATTGCTGGAATCAGCGTATCGCACTCAACGATAAATTCACTGCCTTCAACTGGCTGGGGACGACGACGACCGGAGTCATCGGGCTCACCCAGAACCATCTTCAAACACTCAACCCCGATTACCTGATTCTTGTCATCGACAACAATCTTCTTTGGCAGGACCAGAAATTCAAACCTGACACCCTCTTCGTCGGCACCATCAATCTCCCAGACATCGGCAGGCATCTCTTTACGGGTACGACGATAAAGGAGTATCGATTCTTCGGCACCTTCTCTTAGTGCTACCCGAACGCAGTCAATAGCGGTGTTACCACCACCGACGACACAGACTTTTTTGCCCATTCCGGTTGGCTTACCCATGTAGGCTTCACGCAGGAATTCGATACCACCCTCGAGGAAACCACTGTAGCCAGCATCTTCACCTTCAACACCCATCGGTTTCGACTTATGAGCACCCGGTGCCAGCAGAACCGCATCAAATTTTTCTTTCAGCTCCATCAGACTGATATCGGTGCCGATCTTGGTATCATAAATTATTTCAACACCCATAGAACTGATAATATCAATATCGCGCTGGAGGATGTGACGTGGCATCCGGTAAGCAGGAATACCTACCGCAATCATGCCGCCGCCAAAACCTTCAGGCAGAGCTTCATAAATGGTGCAGGGATAACCTTCCAGAGCCAGATAATAGGCGGCTGCCAATCCAGCAGGTCCGGCACCAACGATAGCAATGCTCTTATTCTTTTTCGCTTTAGGCTGCATCATTGGCTTATGGTTGTGCTGCCACTCGTAATCGGAAGCGGTACGCTTGAGAACCATAATATTGATTGGCTTATCAACGTTGGCGCGGCGACAAGCAGTTTCACATGGATGGGGGCAAACCCGACCACAAACTGCCGGCAACGGCATACTTTCACGGATAATTTCGAGCGACTCATCAAAACGACGATCTTTAATCGCTTCGATGTAGGCGGGGATATCTATGTGTGAAGGACACTTATCTTGACAGGGAGCGGTCATTTTAAGCTTATAATCAACCGCTTTGGCAGATTTTTTCTCGCCCTTGATATAGGCAAGATAATCGTCCCGAAAATGGGTGACCGTATCGACAATCGGGATTGCCGATGTCATACACAAGGTACACTTGCAGTTCTGCAGTAACTCGGCAACGTTTTCGATCGTATCAAGATCGCTTTCTACCCCTTTACCAGAGATAATCCGTGCCAAGGTATCCTGCATTACGCGGGTACCTTTTCTTCCGGGAGAGCACTTGGCACAGCAGTAATCTTCCTGCACATGCTTAGCATACTCTGCCGCCATCGCTACGACATCGACATCGGGATCGTTCAGGATTAATCCATCCCATCCCATAAAGGCAGAAATCTGCTTCTCACCATCAAAAGTGACGGGCAGTTTCTTTTTGGCGACTTCAACCTCGGCATCGCCACCTTGCCGATTATCAATAACCTGTCTTCCCCAACTGGAAAAAGCAACCTGTGCCAAACCGGCCTCCTATGACCTGCTTCGACCCTCCAAAAAGGAAGGTCGAAAAACCCGCTAAAGGGTAGAATCACCAGATGTTCTGGCGGTTTTCAGTACTTAGAATCGTATACAGTATGCAGGTAGATACCACAAACATGACAGGTAAATCAAGGCTATTTTTTCACCAAA
The DNA here is from genome assembly GCA_030639985.1 of Desulfuromonadaceae bacterium. Lineage (GTDB taxonomy): Bacteria > Desulfobacterota > Desulfuromonadia > Desulfuromonadales > Geopsychrobacteraceae > Desulfuromusa. The sequence goes on along the minus strand of DAOWKG010000149.1, from coordinate 2,954 downwards.
AGGGGCGAATAAAATAGTGCAAAGATAAGGAAATTCAATTTGTTAGATTAGTCGATTTACGCCAAGTCTACTTTTTCCACGGCAGCACCGGGGGTTCATTTTTAATCAACCATGCTGCGGTTTTACCATTTCCATCCAGCACCAATTGCCATTGTTGCTCCCAGCGCCATTTGTTTATCTTCCCCGAAGGCAGACGATAATACTCCAAAACATATACCAGCGTTGCTTGATCTTCCTGCAGACTGTCCATACTTAAAATAGTGCTGTCGACGATATGGAGATCTTCATCCTCGGTGAACTGTACCAAAAACTCGTCTCGGGCATCTCGATCGACATATCCTGCCGCAGCAGGAAAATCACTCCAGCGCATCGATTCGGTGAACCCTCTGCTGATTAGGTCCAATTCTGGTTTGGGTTCAAGGATACCCATACATGCCGCCAGCAACGGACACAATAAAAACAATACTAGAAAATTACGCATAATAAATCCCCTACATCCTAAAATCAGCCTTGCCCTTTGGCACCATTTTCCTTCAAATGCGAGATCGTCGTCCGATAATTATCAGCCCCAAATACGGCACTTCCGGCGACAAAAACATCGGCACCAGCAGCGGCAATTGATTCGATGTTGTCAATCTTCACCCCGCCATCTACCTCCAGTTCGATCGGCAAACCTAAAGTTTCGATCCGGCGGCGCAATTCGGCAATTTTGGGCAAACTGCTCTCAATAAATGACTGCCCGCCAAAACCGGGATTGACCGTCATCAACAGGACCAGATCGAGTTCCGGTAAAATTATATCAAGCGCCGAAAGGGAGGTTGCCGGATTAAGAGAAACACCAGCCCGTTTTCCCAAGGATTTAATCAATTGAATCGTGCGATGTAAATGTCTGACAGCTTCGGCATGTACCACAATGATGTCGGCACCGGCTTGCGCAAATGCAGGAATGTATTGATCGGGATTTTCGATCATCAGATGGACATCGAGAGGGAGTGCTGTCACCGGCTTGATGGCATCAACAACCAATGGCCCGATGGTTATATTCGGCACGAAATGGCCATCCATAACATCAACATGGACATAATCGGCACCAGCATGTTCGATAGCTTTAACTTCGTCGCCCAAACGGGAGAAGTCGGCGGAAAGAATTGAGGGGGAGATTTTAATCATGATTTTATCCACTTCAAAAGTATAATTTGGGGTGTAAGAACAAAAGTTTAAGATAGATTATCGGGCATCAATAACTAGTCAACAACCAAAAAGGCACGGGGTTGCGCCCCCGCTCGGCACCTTACTCTTTTGCCATGCCGCAAAAGAGTAAGCAGAAAAAAGCACCCGACTTCCTTGCCCGCCAATGGCGGGTTCCCTCCATTCCACAACTGCTTTGAGGAGCGGCAAAAACTCGGGCTTCGCCCTCAAACATTTGCCGCTCTTTTTCTCAAATCGGCCGTTTCACTCCGACAGCGTCACACGGGAAATGGCAATTCAAAAACAAAATCAAAACCGGTTCCTGGAAGCGCTATTCTAATCGTCGCAATCGAGCAGCAAAAAAGGCATCCATACCACCGTGGCGATGAGGATAACTGCGTAAAGTTCCTTTAGCAGTAAACAGGTCAGCCCAACCGGATGGCATCACCTCACCTAAATTTTCCAGGACAAACTCTGGATGATCTGCCAGAAAACTATCAATTAAGGCATCTGTCTCAATATGGCTGAACGTACAAACCGAATACAACAGTTTACCGCCACCCTTGACCAGCGGGGCAACGGTTTCAAGAATTTGGCGTTGCAATTCTGCCAGATCCCGGAGATTGGCCGGCGATTTGTTCCAGCGCCCTTCGGGATTGCGGCGCAACACGCCAAGACCACTGCAGGGGGCATCGAGTAGAATGCGATCAAACCTTTGCGGCTCAATAAAATTTGGGGTTTCGATCAAATCCCATGTCTTGGTAGCAATCGCTGTACAACCAAGCCGGGCAGCACCTTCATCAATCAATTCTGCCCGTCGCTGATATTTATCCAACGCCAGGATTTCGGCTCTATTTTCGGTAAGTGCAGCCAGATGAGTCGTCTTCCCACCGGGGGCGGCACAAGCGTCAAGAACTTGTTGTCCGGGTTGAACATCAAGCAGGTGTGCCATCAAAATACTTGCCTCATCCTGCACCTGATACCAACCTTCAGCATCTCCCGGCAATGGTGCTTCGCCCCGCTGGACAATGGTCACCCCTTCAGGGACAAAAGAAGTAGAAACAGCTTGGTGACCGGCAGTTTCGAGGGCAGCAAGGTAATCATCTCGATTAGTTTTTAAGCTATTGACCCGCAACGTCAGCGGTGGTGCCGTTGCCAGCATTTCGCCAAATGCCCGTGCTTCAACATTCGGTAGTTGCCGCATTATCTCTTTGGTCAGCCAGACCGGCTGACTGCAAACATACTGTAGATAGGGTTTTATTTTTTCTGGTGGGGGCCAAGGAATATCGGCTCGCCCCCGGTCCAGCGACCGCAAAACGGCATTTACCAATCCTACCGCACCTTCAAACCGTAACTGCCGAGTTAACTCTACAGTTGAATTAACCGCGGCATGAGCAGGGACTCGATCAAGTTCAAGTAACTGATAAGCCCCCAACCGCAACAACCATAAAATTTCTGGTTGTAAGCGCTGCAATGGTTGATTACAGAACTGGCTCAAAGCAAAATCAACCCGTCCAAGTAAACGCAGAACCCCATAAACCAGCTCAGTCACCAACCGGCGATCGCGCAGATCAAGCTTGGAACGATCCAGCACGGTGTCAAGAACGACATCTGCAAATGCGCCATCATCCACCCGTTGCAAAATTTCGTAAGCTGCCCGCCTGGGACTATCGGTAGGAGTGGAAGCCACTTAGAGTTTCATCCCTTCAAGTCGCCGAATCCGTTCTTCCATCGGCGGGTGGGTGGAAAAAAGTTTTGCCATTTTT
>DAOWKG010000292.1 GCA_030639985.1 Desulfuromonadaceae bacterium | reverse complement strand
CTCTTTTTTGGCCGTTGGGAAGCACCGCTACCATGCTCACCGGCTTGCAATGCCCGCTGTATCGGTTGTATTTCATTGCAGGATGAACCCCAAGTATGTCAGGCAAGCCAAGATCGATTAAATTTTGTCCCCACCGTAGACGAACTCTGCGAAGTGGCAATCCCCCATTTGAAAGCGGCCGAAAATGCGATTGTCTCCTTTGGACAAGGCTGTGAAGGCGATCCAATCCTCCAGGCCGATTTGATTGCTGCCGCCGTTAAAGAGATGCGCCGCCAAACCCCGCGCGGAACCATCAATTTCAATTCCAATGCCTCCATTCCAGCTGCCATCGATAAACTGGCAGAAGCAGGTATTGATTCCATTCGTATTTCACTGAACTCGGTTCAGGAACCGCTCTATAACGCCTATTATCGACCCCTACACTACGGTTTGGATGACGTCCTCGAATCGGCACGTCGTGCCAAACAGCACGGGCTATTCACGATGCTCAATTATCTGGTATTTCCCGGAGTGACTGACCGGGAGGATGAGATTGATAAGTTGCTGGAGGTAGTTGACTCTATCGGTATCGACCTGATTCAAATGCGTAATTTAAGCATTGATCCCATCGTTTACTGGAAGGCAATGGGCGTTGATGGCGGCGGCATCGGCATGAAAAAGATGCTCGACCGGATTAAAAAAGAGATTCCTCGGGTTCAATTCGGCTACTTTAATCGCACCAAAGAGAACTTCTATCCCGCCGGCTATGAAACCGATTGGCCACTACCGGCAATCCTTTCATAGGGGCAGATTCCATACCAGCCATTTTCCCACAAATCAATCCGTGCGGAAATTGATTCCGCCCCTACAGGACATTTATAATTGCACTGATAGCGGGGATATCGGCCATAGACTTGCCGTAATAAACAAACCTTAAAACCCCCGCTTTATCAATCAGCATCTGTGCCGGCATTCTGCCCAATTTTAATATTTTCACCTCTTGCCCATAGAGGTTCATGACGACGTGGTTTGGGTCGGGTAAACCGATAAAAGGGAGTGATTCCTTTTGCCAAAAGTCCCGAAACGAATCTGAATTTTCCGGCCCCACGACCATGACTTGAATATCCAATCTCGCTAATTTGTCTGCTTCTTGGCGTAACTGCGCCATATGCCTACGGCAATACGGTCAGAGAAAACCGCGATTAAAGATAAGGAGTACATTTTTCAGGTTACGATAACTTGAAAGTGAAAATTCTTTGCCAGTAAAATCATTTAATACAAAATCGGGGGCATCAATATCGATCTGCATTTTTGACATATTTTATTACTCCCATGTTCGTACATTACCCGGCTCAAGCCACTTACCAGAACTGCCAATAACCTGTCTGCAGCACATAAATACCCAGCACCAGATTGGTCACAGCATGAGCAAGAATGCACTGGTAAATACTTTTGGTCCAATAGAGCAACAGGCTGTATGAGACTCCCGCCATAATACCGGCCAGAAATAAATTATGTTCCAGACCAAACAATACCGCACAAATCAGAAATGAAGTCAGGGTATAAGTACCAACTTTAACAGTGGAAAAATCGGCGGTGATAATGTAGCGCAACATGAATGAGCGCCAGAATAGTTCTTCCATAATCGGGACTATCAATGCGGCACCAAAAATACGGGAAAATATCATCAGATTGCGGGTAGTATCGCTACCGATTAAGAAAGGATCAAAGCCCTTACTCTCACCAAACGTAGCAATACCCCAATCCATATTGATCCAGAGGACAAAAACCAGCAGGCCAAGCCCAATACTTGCAGCTGTGTGGGTAAAATTTTTAAAATCGGCAAACCGTAGTTCTGAGTATTTGCTCCACAAAAAAAGGAGTAATCCGCCGACCAGGACGGTTTTAAGCGGATAAAGATAGAGCATTTGTTCCGGACTTATAGCGATCCAGTCATTACCAACACACCACTCCAATAATTGCTGCAACCCGATAAATCCCATAAACACTGCAAACGGAATTATCCTAACCCAGCCCGCTTTTCCCATTTAATTACTCCCCGATATAATCAATTTAACCGCTTCCACTCTACCACTACCTGCTGTGCCTCTGCCATAAAAGCGGTAAAATCAATTTCCAATTCATCATGCCACAATTCTAGCTGTGAGAACCCAGCCGCAATTGGAATTTTATGATTGATTCGTTGTTCGAGACGCTGCAAAACTCGTTCGACAATCTCCGGCTGACGATATGCGGTCAACCAATCATATTCTATCATCCGGGGTAATTGTTGTTGTAACCCCGGACTGAGAAGGTCATAGCACGACTGTAGCCCGTTATAAACATCCTGCGCAAAATCGGCTAACGGCTGATCCGAATAATCGTCCCAGCGACATGCCAGAAAATGGTCAAAGAAAACATCAATCAAAACACTGCGGGCATGCCGGAAACGTGGATCGAGCCGGCGCCGACTAGTCTGAAATATTTCGCTGCGTTGAGTCAAGCTATCGACATGACGATGTAACTTTAAGTGCCGTGACAACTCTGCCGGAAACGTCGTCGGGACGGCACCCTTGACGAAATCTCCCATTAACGAGCCCGACCAGGCAAGTGGATTTGGATCAGAAAGATAGAGATGAGCCAGATAATTCATGGGGCGTGATGACCTAGGTGAGTTGCCCTAACTGCTTTTTTATCTCGGCCAGAATCGGCCTATCTTCAGTACTGGCAGACAACAAATAATCAAATAAATCGATTATCGCTTGCCGCTGTCCAAGGCGGATGAAACGTTTAACTAGCATCTCAATCTCATTCGCCACATCATTACTGGCAGTAACCAACTTATGGAAAAAATCGGCGGCGCTCTCCCAATCTTTACGCTCACAGCGAAGACAAATCAAACCAGCTGTAGCAAACAGATCTTCGCCAAATTCGAGCGATTTACCGTAACTTATTTCCGCCTCAGGTAAACGGGTAAGATAACAGTAGGCATCACCCATCCGGGTATGAAGGGCCTGAGTGCCAGCTGAAATGAGGAGGATTTTTTGCCAGACCTCTAATGCGTTAGCATATTGCCGCTGCCAGCGATAACAATTTCCCAACCCGAAGAGGGCATAAGTATTTTTTGGATCAACATTGAGAGCCCGCTTAAAGTAGTTTTCGGCCCGATCAAAGTCGGATATCCGCCAGCAAAGCTTACCGACTATAGTTAAAATATGGAGTTCATTCTCATCAAATTCAAGAATTTTGTCATAGGTGTCAATCGCTTCTTCATCTTTCCCCTGGCGATGAAGCAAATCGGCCAATCCGGCGATCGCGAAACGATCCCCTGGAGCAATCTGCATAATTTGTCGATATGCCTGTTCCGCCCGGTCGTACTGATTCAATATTTTGCAGCAATCGGCGATTCTGGTCATAACAAATTTATCTTGTGGTCTTAAAACCAGATAACGATCCCACAGTTGTACCGCCTCCTGGCAACGAGAGAGTTTTTTACAGACATCTCCCAAACCGCGCAGAGCAAACAAGTTATTGCTATCAACATCCAATAATTCACGATAACAACGTTCGGCCTCGGTAAAATCACCGAGTTCCCGGCAGGCATCACCCATGCCTGACAACAGATAGGGATTTTCCGGCTCTTGCTCCAGTCCAGTCCGAAACAATTCACACGCAGCTACATACTGCCGGGAACGCAATTTCTGGCGTCCACGTTTGGAAATGTCGATCACCGAAGGTTGCTTGGGTTCATTCTTATTGCAATTACTATTTGCTGACTGATTCACTATTGCTCCCGATATATCATTATACATTCCGACTATTGAAGCTCGTCTTTCTTAATCCTGTTGACCATAGCTGCCAAACTTTTCCACCACCCGCTCCATTTCATCAGCAGCAACTATAACCGGTTGTCCCACCGATTTTGCCTGATAGTAGATTCTCGCCACCAGTTCGATTTCTTCCGCGACATTAAAACTTTTCTTCATGTCGCTACCAACCGCAACCAGTCCGTGGTTTGCCAATAAGACCGCATTGTAATTGCCAATACTGGCGATAATATTAGCAGCTAACTCCTTGCTACCAAAGGTCGCATAGGGTGCCAGCGGGACTTTATCTCCAGAAAAAGCGATTAAATAGTGAACTGCAGGTAACTCCCAATGGAGACATGCCATGGTTGTCGCATAGACTGAATGGGTATGAACAACAGCAGTAATATCTTTACGGGCCGCATAAAGAGCCAGATGGAAATCCAACTCACTCGATGGCTTGAGCACCCCATCAACTTTATTGCCAGCACGATCAACAACAACAACATCAGCTGCAGTAATATCGTGATAATCGACCCCACTAGGGCTGACAGCGATTAAATCATCGCTACGAGAGAGGAGACTCAGGTTACCACCACTACCGGTAGTCAACCCTGAACGAATCATCTGCAAACCATAATCGACAATCTGTTGCCGCTGTGACAACATCAGCATGGCAATCTCCTGGTTAAAAAAGATAAATAGGTAATCATCAATTAGATTTATTGATTAAGGTATCGGTCTGGGGGAGAACAATCTTGGCAATTTGAATATTACTACGGTTTTCATCCAATTGTGCCAGCAGTGGTGCCGCTATTTGATGAAATTCAGGCAGATGCTCCTTACTGAGCGATTTTGCCGGTGGCACTTTCAACTTGAGAGGATTGATCGGCTTGCCATGTCGTTTCATGCGAAAATCGAGATGGGGACCGGTTGACAGTCCGGTACTCCCGACATAACCGATCACCTGCCCTTGGTTAACCCGTTTCCCTTTTGCAATACCCTTGGCAAACCCCTTCAGGTGCATATACAAGGTTTTATAACCATTACTATGCCGAACTTCGACATAATAGCCATTCCCCTTACCGTAGCCTTTTCGAGAGATACTCCCATCACCAACAGTTTTCACCGGAGTGCCAATTGGAGCGGCATAATCGATGGCGGGATGTGCTTTCCAGACCTTGGTAATTGGGTGGAGACGACGCATGGTATAGCCGGAGGAAATACGCGTAAAAGACAAGGGAGCCTTAAGAAAAGCTTTACGCATATTTTCACCCTTCTCATTGTAGTAGGATGCCTTTTGATCGCCTTCCTTAAAACGGACAGCCTTAAACACTTTTTTCTGATTCACAAATTCAGCGGCCAAAATATTTCCGTAACCAGCAGGTTGTCCTTCCCGAAAACGCTTTTCTACCAGTGCCGAAAAGGTATCACCGACACGTAGATCAAGGATAAAGTTAATATCCCAGCCAAAAATATCGGCCAACACAAAAGCGAGTTCGGGCTCCTCGTTAATTGCGGAAATTGCATTAAACAAACTGGATGTAATCGTCCCCTGAACAAGTTCTGTAGAGACATCATAGATAATCGGCTGAATTTCCATATTGATCTGATCAGCATCACGACTGATCACCAGCAGTTCTTCAGCATCAATTTCATAAATAAAGGAATCAAAATAACCATCGATATTTATTATTCGATAGGGTTGCCCAGCACAAATGCTGGTAAAAGGAAAAATGTCACTACTGCGCTGATTGAGATTATGAATTTCTCGGGCGGTAAAATAACCACTCAGGAGAGCTGTAATTGACGATCCTGCAGGAACAATACTTTTGGTCACTTCACGTACCGGATCAGGGATTAAAGGGATAGCCTTGACAAGAATCGGGGTTTCGCGTGCCTCCAACTCGGTACTGGAGCCACCACTCAACAATAACAATCCGATCCCGGTAACCACTACCAGAAGTGCCAATACTGCCCACTTACCAGCCTTTGATTTCGACCTCGGTAAATTTTCAGAACTGCGGGGGGGCTGAAAATCTTGCTTGAAACTCATTGTCACACCAAAATTTTGAGTTAATAAAACCTGACCACAAATTGCTTAATCGTATAATAGTAGCAGTTTCATCGTTATCATGTCCAGTAACTGATTTTCCATTTTCACCATTTTCATTATTGCCACTCTCCCTGCTTGAGGATAATATGTAAATTCAAACTCCATAGACATTAAAGGGACAAATACCATGATAAACCGGCAACGCATCTGCGACGAATTTATGCGCCAGACAGCTATCGACAGCCCATCATTTCATGAAGCTGCGATGGCTACATATCTTGAACAACGCCTGATAAAATTAGGTGCACTGGTCGAATTTGACAATGCGGGGGCGACCATCGGCAGCAATAGCAACAACCTTATTGCCCGGATACCCGGCACCAAAACCGGTGAACCGTTACTATTTTCAATGCATATGGATACTGTTACCCCAGCAGAAAACGTTAAACCAGTTTTAAATGATGGCATTTTCACTAGTGCGGGGGATACGATTCTGGGCGCTGATGACAAGTCTGGAATAGTCGAACTTATTGAGGCAATCGAAGTCTTGAACGAACAGAACATTCCCTATGTAGCGCTAGAAATTGTTATCTCGATATGTGAGGAACAGGGTCTGCTCGGGGTGAAACAACTCAATTTCACCCAATTTAAAGCGCAGCGTGGCATTGCCCTCGATACCGGTGGTACCGACATCGTAATTAATCGTGCTCCGGCAGCAAATCGGTTTAAAATTGATGTTTATGGTCATGAAGCTCACGCTGGAGTTTGTCCCGAACAGGGAGTTTCAGCCATCCAGATTGCCAGCCGGGCAATTGCTAATATGACCTTAGGGAGAATCGATCACGAAACTACTGCCAACATCGGCACTATTCACGGCGGCCTGGCGACAAATATTATCCCGAAGCAGGTAAGTTTACGTGGTGAAGTCCGTAGTCACGACAGCCATAAACTACGCAAATATACCGAAGCAATCATCAGTGCCGTCGAAGCGGAAGTGAAAAATGCTGCCATAGAGATTGGTACTGAAACCAAACAAGCCTCAATGGCGCTGGAACTGATTGAAGAATTTCCAAATATGTGCGTAGCAGAAGACTCCACAATTCTTCAAATAATTGCCGCAGCCGGTAATGCCGTTGACAGACCTCAGGAGATCCGTGCTGCCGGAGGCGGATCAGATGCCAATATCTTTAATGGCAACGGTATTGAAATGGTCATTTTAGCCACTGGAATGGAAAAGTTTCATACCATCAATGAGTATATCGCGGTCGATGACATGGTAAAAACCAGTGAATTATTAGTAGAAATTATCCGCAGGGCATAACCTAAAATGGAAATATCCAGACAAGTTAGCAAAATCCAGACTCCACCAATTACTGAAGTAAAAAGCTGGCTCACCGGTCGCACCTTTCCGGCAGAAAAACCATTGATAGATCTGTGCCAGGCAGTTCCCAGCTACTCCCCACCGGCGGAGTTGATTGACCACTTAAAAAATGAACTCGATAACCCCCTCACCTTCAAATACAGCCCCGATGAAGGTTTGCCAGAAGTACGGGATGAAGTTTGCAACTGGTACCAGCGCCACTACGGAAGCTCACCCGTCCGTGAACAAATTTGTCTGACCATTGGCGCCAGCCAAGCCTTTTGGCTGGCTTTTTCTACCCGCTGTCAACCTGGCGATGAGGTAATTGTCCAATTACCGGCCTATTTTGATCACCCGATGGGATTACAGGCTCTGGGGATTAAAATTGTCTATGCCCCTTTTGATCCTGCAACTGCCGGCCAACCCGATCTTAAAACAATCGAACGCCTGATCACCGCAAAAACTAAAGCGATCCTGCTGGTCACACCTAGCAATCCAACTGGAGCAGTAATTTCTCCGCCACAAATTGACTCGTTTTTTGAACTGGCGCAAGCACACAACATCAGCTTGGTTCTGGATGAAACCTATAATGCTTTCATAGGAGAGACTCCACACCAACTCTTCAGCCGACCAGATTGGGCAGAAACGTTTATCCAGATTGCTTCATTTGGTAAAACATTTGCGATTACCGGGCTCCGTTGCGGTGCCTTAATTGCAGCAGATAAATTTATTCAGCAGGCATTGAAAGTTCAGGATAGCATGGTAGTGTGCCAGCCTCGACCAACGCAACTGGCTCTTGAATTCGGCTGTCGTCATCTAGATAAATGGGTAGCAACAAACACCACAACAATGCGACAACGACACGATCGCTTTAAAACCGATTTCTTATTCGCAAATACCAGCTTTGAGCTAGCAGCCAGTGGCTCATTTTTCGCGTGGATCAAACACCCGTGGGATAAATTGACAGGGAGAGAAGCGGCAAAGCGACTACTTACCGAAGCTAACCTGATCTGCCTGCCGGGGGAAACTTTTGGCGCGGGGTTAGAACCTTATTTACGCCTCTCTTTTGGCAACATAGAAAGCTCCCAGATACCTCAAGCCATCGCCCGACTGCAACAACTATAACCAATCGCTACTATTCTAAAGGTAACTAATGATTCATCTGACAAATATCACCAAACAACACGGCACCCGAGTTTTGTTCAAAAATGCTGCGTTTCAGATACTGCCCGGCAGTAGAACCGGACTGGTGGGGCCAAACGGTGCGGGCAAGTCGACCATATTTCGTTTAATTACCGGTGAGGAAGGGCTAGACAGTGGAGAAATTTCCTGCGCCAAGAAAACCGTCATTGGCTATTTCTCCCAAGATGTTGGAGAAATGTCGGGACGTAGTGCGCTGGAAGAAGTTATCGCAGCTTCTGAAGTCACGGTAGCACTAGGAGAAGATATCCGCCAGATGGAAGCCCAAATGTGCGATCCCCTCCCAGACGATGAAATGGCTAAGCTGCTCGAAAATTACGGTAACGCCCAACAAGAATATGAACACCGGGGAGGATATGATCTTGAATCCCGTGCGCAAGCAGTTCTCACCGGACTTGGAATCGGTCCTGACGACTATAATCGCCCGGTCGAGAATTTCAGCGGTGGTTGGAAAATGCGGATTGCGCTGGCGCAAATTCTCACCTTGAACCCCGATGTTTTACTCCTTGATGAACCAACCAACCACCTTGATGTAGAGTCGATTATCTGGTTGGAAAACTGGCTGGTAAATGACTACCAGGGGGCACTGGTTATGACCAGTCATGACCGCGACTTTATGAACCGCCTGGTCTCACGAATTGTTGAAGTTAGCAATGGCACAATTACCAACTATTCGGGGAATTACGATTTTTATCTGCGTGAACGGGAAATCAGGCGCGAGCAATTACTGGCAAGCCATAAACGGCAGCAGGAAATGCTCGCCAAAGAAGAAGACTTTATTGCCCGCTTCGCTGCCCGGGCATCCCATGCCGCCCAAGTTCAATCACGGGTGAAAAAGCTGGAAAAAATTGAGAGGATCAAACTGCCAGCAGAGCAAAAAACGGTTAAATTTGAATTTGCAGAACCACCACGCAGTGGTGATGATGTTATTGCGAGCAAAGCGTTAGGAAAAAGTTGGTCACTTGATGAGGGTGGCAACAAACCAGTTTTTTCTGGCATTTCTGGTTTGGTCAGACGCGGGGATAAAATTGCTGTAGTAGGGGTCAACGGTGCCGGAAAATCGACCTTTCTAAAAATCCTGGCTAAACAGATCGAACCTAGCGAAGGTTCAGTTACTATCGGTGCCAATGTCTCGGCCGGGTATTTCAGTCAACATTCGATGGAAGTACTTGATCCCAAAAAGACCGTTTTCGAAACGGTTCAGGATGCCTTACCGCTACAAACAATCGGGGTACTACGTAATCTCTGTGCCGCTTTCCTGTTTCGGGGAGATGATGTTGATAAACGGGTCGATAAACTTTCTGGTGGTGAAAAATCACGGCTGGTACTGGCGACCCTGCTTGGTCGGCCACTTAACCTGTTGATTCTTGACGAACCAACCAACCACTTGGACATCCAATCACGTGAAGTACTACTGGAATCACTACAAAAATTTACCGGCACGGTACTACTGGTCAGTCACGATCGCCATTTTCTCCGTTCTCTGGTTGATCGAGTTTTTGAAATCGACCATGGCAAAATGACCAGCTACGAAGGTGATTACGAGTATTATCTACACAAAACCGGCCGGGATCATCAAGCCACATAACTGCAGCAGTAAAAGTTTCCCAGAGGGGAGGCTGTTTCCAGAAAATCAGTCAATATAGCCTTTCTGGATAGCATACCTGACCAAACCAGCAGTTTTACGTATATTCAACTTCTGCATCAACGACGCACGATGATGATGAACAGTACGCAGACTTATATTCAACAGTTCAGCAACTTCCTTGTTGGTCTTTTCCTCGGCAATCAACTTCAACACTTGTCGTTCCCGCAGGGTTAGTGGAGTCGACATAATCTTGAATTCCCCGGTTTGATATGCTCTGGCCATTTCGTCGGTCAACCCAGACGACAACAACGGAGAAATGTACTTATTTCCCCGGCGGATAGTTTCAATTGCGGTGAAAATTTCCTTTGGTGCATCCTCCTTGAGCAGGTAACCTTCAACCCCGGCCGACAGTGCGTGGTGCAGATACTGTGCACCTTTGTGCATGGTCAGAATCAGGGTCTTGATAGCGGGAAAGTTTTTGGAAATTTCTGCGGCGGCCTCAATCCCCCTGATTTTCGGCATGGAGATATCCAGAATCACAAGATCCGGCGTTACTTTGTGCAACAGAGACAATAATTCCGCACCATCATCCGCTTCGGCGATGACCTCGAAACCGTCATTACTCTCTATGATCGATTTAAGCCCATGCCTGAGCATGACATGATCATCAGCGAGAACAATCTTATAATTATTCATGAATGAGCTCCTGCCTCAACGGAATTATGAAACTGATTTTGGTTCCCTGCCCTGCGCTACTCTTGATCTCCAATTCAGCATTGACGCTCCGAGCTCTTTCCTGCATCGCCGAAAGACCGATTCCGCGCTTATGCCCTGATCGGGCAAAAACTTTTTCCAGGTCGAAACCGATACCATCGTCTTCAATAACGAAACAGACACTGTCACTTTCACAATTAACTTCAATCCGTACGGCCTCAGCATCGGCATGCTTGGCAATATTCGTCAACGATTCCTGAATCAGACGATAAACGATGATCTGTACTTGCGGATCGAAAATATCATCAATTTCATCCAGATCAATTGCAATATCAAGTTTATAGTGCCGAGCGCAATCCTCAACCAGACTGTTGACAGCAGCTGCCAACCCCAGGTCCTCCAGATCGGAAGGCATCAGGTCCCAGCAGAGACGACGAATATTTTCAATAATCTGGTCGATATAGTCGAGGGTTTCTTCACAATTCTCCGTCAAATTTTCCTGCTCAATACCAACAATATTCTGCACTTGGGTAATTTTAAACTTGAGCAAAAGGAGGTTCTGCCCGACAACGTCGTGTAATTCTGAAGAAAGTCGTTTACGCTCCACTTCCTGTGCCTCCAATAACTGTGACATCAACAAATGTAATTGCTTTTCAGATATCTTCAGCGCATCTTCAAAATCTTTACGCACGGTAATATCGCGTGCATTGAGAACAATACCCGACACAACCTCATCCTCAAGCAGATTCTGGCTAAAGACCTCAAAAACCCGCCAGTCACCCTGGGCGTGGAGCAGGCGGAATTCATCCGTCCTGTTTTGCCCTGGAGAATCGAGCGTTTGGCGAAAAAATACGGCAAAAAGTTCCTGATCATGCGGATGAATCATAGTCGTAAAATTACTGCCGATCAGCTCATCGACCTGATAATTCAGGACCCGTAGCAGGGATGGGCTGATGTAGCGAACCTTCCGTTCGGCATCAAGAACCATGATAATTCCCGATTCATTCTCAATCAATGAACGAAAATGCTGTTCACTCCGTTTCAGTTCACCGTGATTATGTTGCAGCTTTTCGGCCATGATATTAAAAGCGCTCGACAACTCGCCCAGTTCATCACTGCTATGTACGGCTATTCGCGTATCCAGCTCCCCATGACCGATCTTTTGCGCACCCTCAGCCAGCAAACGCAGGGGATGAATCATTCTGCGCACCAAAAAAGCCAGTAACAGGCAAAGAAGAAACGATCCCGACACTGCTGAAACAAGCAGGGGTATCCGCATTCTGGTGATGGCACCATAAACCTCATCCAACGGATCGCTGACCACCACATACCACTCCCACGAGGGAAAATACTCAAAAACGGCCAAACTTTTCGGTCCGTTCCAAGCGTAGTCGAGCCGTCCCTTGTTCTGCTTGAGCATGGTCGCAAACCAGGCTTCGCCACTGACATCGCTGCCAACCCGCTCTTGGTCTGGATGAATGGCGACGTGCCCGTTCTTTTCAACGACAAAGATACACCCCTGTTCTCCGACCTTTATCGTTCCAAGTTCTCTGGTGGCATCAAATTTGGCTTTTTTCACTCCAGAAACGATATCGGTTATTTCGTAGCGCCGCAAAAACTGTTCGTTAGCCGCAATTGTCTGCACCGCCTCAGTAAGCCGGGTCTCCAGCCAATTTTTAGCCAGATTTCCCAACGCCTGACTGGAGAGGTAATAGGTAATACCGGCTCCGGCCATAAGTGCCAGTAACACCATCGGCAACGTTATCAATAAATATTTAGTGTATATCTTCACTTCAACACCCGTGTCTTTTCGGTAACCTGCGGATAAAGCGCCATTGACGAGTTGAGAGAATGCCCGTAATCGACGTAATCACGCCGCAAATAAACCCGTTTCCGATAATGCAGCGGGTAGGCAACCATATCTTCGAGAATTTTAGCCTGCGCATATTCCCAGAGGCGGATCTGTTTCTGCTGATCCATCTCCTCCCTGGCCAAGACGACCAGATTGTCGATTTCTCGATAGTGGGAAAAGTTCGTATCCGGGTTCTTCCCGGATAAAACAATCGAATCGGAATGGAAAAAACGGCTTAAAAATGCATCAGTATTAGGACGCCAAGCTTCATAGATGATGATTGCGCTCTTATTTAGGCGAATCAACCGGTGCATCGTCGAGTGGTCGACAATTTTCAGGTTGATACGGATACCTATATGTGCCAACTGAGCTTTAAGACTCTGGTAATTTTTCAGGACATGGTTCAGTTTTGTCGCCACAACATCCAGAGAAAACCCGTTTTTAAATCCTGATTCTGCCAGTAAAGAGCGAGACTTATCCAAATCGAACGGATAATCCAGCTCAAGCTCCTTGACTTGTTCCTCGGTCAAGCCACCCGGCAGGTAAGGCTCGGGGATCGGAGAATATACATTTGTCGTTGTCAATTCATCAAAAAGTGCAAGAAATCGGTTCCGATCCAGAGCGTGCGCTATCGCACGTCGAACCCGGATATCGCCAAGCTGCTTGACACTGGTATTAAAGTGAATCAACGCCACCTCAGGCACACCAAAAACATCGACAATCGTTTCCTTCGGGAGGTTTCTCTGGGTATCGATTTCATAACCGGCACGAATCACGTCCACTTCACCGTTGCTAAAAGCTCTATAGTTGGCTCCCTTGCCCGGAAGAAACGTAACCGTCACTGCATCTAACTGCGGTCGACCGCGAAAATAGCGCTCATTTACCTGTAAAGTCAGTTTTTTCACCATTTTATAATCGCCAAACTGGAATGGCCCGGTCCCTACCGGATGCGCCCGAAAGGCTTTATCCCCCATAGCTTCAACGGCTTTTTTCGGTACAATGAATCCACCGGCATAATCAGCCACTTTGGAAAAGAAAAGAACCGGTGAGAGGGGCGGTTCCATGATGATGTTACAGGTATAATCATCGACCTTTTCCACCGTCATCCCCTTATACTCACCGGCATAGCGAGATCGAAGCGGATTGGCAGCCCGACGAAACGAATAGACAACATCGGCAGCGGTCAGTTCGTAGGCCTCACTGTTTGGCCCGGGGTGGAACATCACCCCTTTTTTTAGTCGGAAAGTCCAGATCTGCTGGTTTCCGCGGATATACGATTCCGGAATATTTTCAGCCAGGTCAGGCTCAAAGTGAGGGGCATTGCCCGGCTCATAGCGGAGCAAACCGTTGAAGAGCATGTCGACAACCACCCGATCGTTAAAAGCTGCAGCCATATGCGGGTCAAGGGTTTCGGCACCAGTAGCATTAAGTCCGATGCGCAGGACACTCGAACTTTCTTGATCTAAATACACCAAAGGGGCTGCTGTAAATGCCGTAGTAACCGGCATAAACACAAAAAGAACTGCACAGAAGATAATACAGATAAATTGCAACGAAGCCTCACCGTATGAAGTCATATCATAACCATTCTACAAACTAAGTGCCAAGATTACTATCTAGCTTACTACTTTTTAAACCTGTCGATAGCAAAAGCCGACAAATCGAAATCGCAACGACCATCAATGATCAAATCCGCCATGACAATGCCGATAATCGGTGCCAACTGCAAGCCATGTGCAGAAAACCCAAAGGCATGAAAAACACCTGGAGCAGCAGGACTGACACTAATAACCGGGACTTTATCGGGCATCACACCTTCAATGCCGGCCCAAGCTCGAACGATGGGTAAATGGGTCATTAGGGGAAATACCTCACGCACCGTACGGGCGCTTTCGCGCAGTTGGACGAAATCGAGTCTGGTTCCTTCCTTATCACCAACCACCTCGGCATGGAGTGCCCCGCCGATCACCACGGTGCCGTTTTGCATCTGCTTGAAAGAAAGCTTGCGGCTGGCAACGCCGATAACCGGATCAATAAAATGGTCGGTACGCGCCGTTACCATCAGCGCCAGAGCGTCCGCCTTGACCGGAGCGCTATCACCAACCATAGCGGCAATCCGGTCACCCCAGGCGCCGGTGCAGTTGACGATGGTCTGTGCTTGAAAACTGCGCTGCCGGGATTTAACTAACCAGCTGTCATTGCAACGCTCAATGGCGTGAACCGGATGGCGTTCAAGAATTTTGACCCCGGTCACATCGGCGCGCTGGCGATAAGCTAAGGTCGTCTTGATCGGCTTGGCGTAACCGTCGGCCCGACAGATAATCCCGCCGACGCAATTGTCAGCAACAGCAGGAACCAACCGCCGCAATTCATCACGATCAATCATCTCTTCATGATCG
>DAOWKG010000186.1 GCA_030639985.1 Desulfuromonadaceae bacterium | reverse complement strand
GTGTCGAGCGGGGGCGCAACCACGCGACCTTGAAGTTATTTTTCTGACGGCACCATTGAGGTATCAATAACCACCGGCACCGGAATGGCAACATGCTCTTCGTGATACATCTTCATGGTAGCAATCACTTCTACAACAGTTGACTGGTCAGCGATTGCAAATTTGACCGGATATGGTTTTAGTGCGTGAGCTGCCATGATCAACACGGCATTGATACTTGAGACCGAAGGGAGGTTGAAGTGACCATTTTCATCGGTTATTACTTGTGGGCGCTTATAATCAAGGTGACTTACAACCACCCCAGCTAACGGTTGCCGGGTGGCCTGATCAATGACAGTCCCGGAGACACTTGGAGTATGATACACAGTTTTTATTGCCGGAATACATGCTGTCAGCAAGAGTCCGCAACTGATTACAAGAAATAATGCTCTCAATTTATTACCTTTTCATCCTCCCTGAGGGAGACAGTGTCTGATCACGCTATTGCGAAACTTGTGCTGCCGGTAGCCGTTTACCCCAATATTGATGTAACAACAGGGAAAACAGGAGAACTGCGCCGCCAAGGCTGAGTCGAGTGAGGTTGGCATCACGGTTCCAGATCAGTAGGTTAACTACTAGACCGGCAGGAATCAAGGCATTATTCATAATTGCCAGAATGCCGGCATCAACTTTGGTTGCCCCTTTGTTCCAGAAAAAATAACCGAGACCAGAAGCGATCAAGCCCAGGTAAACAAGTATTTCCCATTGCAGTGTTGTCGTTGGTAGTTTAGCAGCATTGCCGAATATGAACCAGGTGACTACCGTAACCGCTAATGCTCCAAGATAAAAATAACCGAAAATAGCCCGCTGGGGCAGTTTGATATCCTCCCGTTCCAGCAATACTTTATAGCCTACTTGACCAATGGCAAAGCAGATATTCGCCCCCTGAACCACCAGAAAACCGGTAATTATTTCGCTGCCGATACCGTTGTAGCGGATTATTGCTGCCCCCAGCACTGCAATCATAGCGGTCAGCAGATACCTGAAGCTGAAGCGACCTTGCAGCAGATCAAAAATAAGGGTCACATAGACCGGGGTCAGGATCGTAAAGATCAATACTTCCGGCACCGTCAGCAACAGGAATGATTGATAGTAGAAAACGTACATACAGCCAAGCTGGATTGCTCCCAGTGCCATCAATTTACCGGCAAGCTTCAGCGGTAGCGGGCGTATGAACGGCAGAAACACCAGCGTTGCCAGTGCCACCCGGGTAAGGACCGAAAAGTAGGCATCTACTTGTCCCGCCAGATAAACACCGATCAAACTAAAAGAAAATGCCCAGAGAATTGTGACTGCGCCGAGATAGATCATCAGATTTTGCCTTGCTGTTTGTGATTCAGTTATTGCCGAGAGTTGGTGATCATGATTTGTGTTGAGGAATAAAGCAGATAATTGGATGGCTCGTCAACCATAAAATCAGGCAAGGTTTACAACGCTTGGTTTGGGGGTGAAAAACTGCGTCAAAATCACGTCTTTCCGTCTTTTACTGAAATATTGATAACCTCTTTATGTTTATGACTAAACATAAATAACAACGTTAAATCAATAGCTTGTAGGGAATTTATTGGTTTTGGCACAGTTTTCGCCTATGAGTCGGTGTGGATCTTAATGTCAATTACCGGAGGCGTTGATGCGACAGCCAATTCAAATTGTCAAAACAATTGCGATTTTTCTACTTCTGTTACTGTTTTTTCTGAGTGCGGCCATCACTGTCCAAGCGGCAGGGTCGGTTTCGATGCTCGATTTGCAAAAAGTGGAAAATCCAGATTATACCCGGATTACGTTTACTTTTTCGGAACTACCGAAGTTTACCAGCGAACACTCCGGTCAGCGGGTTGATTTATTATTAACCAATGTAAAACTTGGCTCCGGGTTACGTACCCTGCCCGAAAGCGAGCGGGTAGTAAATTTTATGATGGCAGAAAAACGGGAGGAATTGCTGGTCTCCATTCTGTTACGCCGTCATCCACAGCAGGTTGTGACTGAGGTAAAACAAGATCCGCCTCGGTTAGTTATGGATATCCTTTGGGATGTTGCCGACTCTAGCAGGCCAGCAGTGGCTTTTCGGATTGCCGATATGCCGCCGCGTAAGGCGGGAAGGCGGGCGGCAAAATTGTTGCAAGAATCTCCCTGGCAGGGGCATTGGAACGATTTTTTTCGTGACTATCGCACCTATTGGAAGATGGATCTGCCGATTAATTTCACCTTGCCCCAACTTCCTGCTCTGATTACCAGCGAAGATAGTCCGCTGTGGCCGCTGCAACAGCATGCCGATAAAAACATGTTTCTCAGTTTGATTCAGACGGCAACCGGTTTGAGCAAACTTGATCAGCAACAAATTTATTTGCGTGATCTGCTTCTGGTGGAGGCGCAATTACGCACTGGTGCTACCGAAGCAGCTGTTGCCAGGCTCGATTCCTTGCGTCGTAGAGAAGGGGGAGAGTCCGTTCGTGTCGAATATTTGACAGCTTATGGGCAAGCCCTCAACGAGCAACCCTATGTGGCACTTCTGACCCTACAAGAATTGTTGCCGTCGCTGGTTGAGAGTGATCTCCTTTTGCCCTTTATCCAATTTTTGACCGCTGAAGCGGCTTTAGCTGTCGGCAAGGATCAGGTGGCTCTCAATTATCTGCAAACCACAGGTATTGATTGGCCCGCCAGTTTACAACTGCCGTTGGAGATGCGAATAGCCGATGCCCATGTCGGCAGTGGCGAACTGGAGCAGGCCATCGCCATCTATCGAGATTTGGTCGAAGAACCGGGGTTGTTGGATTTTTACCGCTTTTCTCTTAACCGGGCCGGATTCGGTGCCTTCAAAAATGGTGATTATAAGTTTTCCAGTATCATCTATCGGCGCTTGATTGAGCCGTTTCAGGAGGCACCGGGCGACGATTTATTGCTATTTGCTGCCGGTACCTCTGCTTATGAATCTGGGGATCTGGGTTGGGGGATGATCGGTTTACAGCGGGCAACTTTGGATCGCCCCGAAACCGAGGGTGGTGATCGGGGTAAGTTGCGTCTGGTTGATCATGAATTGATCATTGGCGGGGAATTAGCGTTGGCGCAGGCGGTGGATAAATATGCCAAATTGGGGGTGCGTTCACAGTACTTTCCGGTGCGTGAAGAGGCTCGATTTAAGAGTGCTCTGGCACTTTTTCTGCTGGGTGAACACGAAGAAAGTGTTACCCAATTGATGCGTTTTCGGCGGGAATTCAGCAGCTCCAGGTTGCTGCGGGAGGCAGATTTACTGATTTTGCAACAATTGCCAACGGTTATCAGTAAATTGTTACAGCAGAAAAAAGATTTGCGGGCGGTCGTTTTGGCAGAACAGAATCGTAAATTATTACTGCGTAGTGGCTTTGATAAAAAGTTTCTCCGTGATTTGGCCACCGCTTTTGGGCGGCTGGGTCTTTATGAGCGTTCCAGTCGGGTACTGCTGTATTTGCTCGATAGAACTGCCGGACAACCGGAGCAACAGCACATCTACCTGCCGTTGACCCAATCGTTTTTGAACCGGCAGGAGTATCAACTTGCCAGCCAGTATGCGACCACCTATCTGGATAAATATCCCCAAGGTGAAGATGCCGGAGCGTTATTCGGTATTTTGCTGAATACCTTTGTGCGTGAGGGACGGCAGGAGGAACTACTGTCGTGGTTAGAGCGCAAAAATCGCCCGAGTAGCAAGGCGTTAGAGATCCGGGCGGCATATATTTATTGGCAGCAAGGGGACATGCAACGGGTGGCAGAGGCTCTGGAACGTATTTATCGGGATGGCGGTTCATTGCAAGTCAAAGAAATGGCACTGCTGGCAGAAGCCTATTACCAGTTACGAAAAAATAGCGCTGCCGAAAAAATTTATCGTCAGTTGCATAACGACCCTGACTATGGGGTGCAATCCCGCTACCGTACTGCACAAATACTGCTGCGGCAGCAACAGCGCCAGGGGGCGATTGTCCTGTTAAAGCGGGTTGTAGAAACTGATGGTGTGACCCGCTGGGGAAAGTTGGCTCAGGACTTGCTCATACAGGAACAACATTGAAATTTTTAAATTTGGTGTCAAAAAGCAGGAGTGAATTATGGCAAATATCAGAATCGCCGATCGAACTATTAATGTTTTGCAGAAAAGCCTCGATTTACGATCCCAGAAGCAACAGGTAATTGCCGGCAATATCGCCAATGCTGAAACTCCTGGATATAAAGCTCGGAAACTTAGTTTTGAAGACAATTTGCGGCAGGCCATCAACCGCCCGGAAATGGTGGGAAGATCGAGTAACAGTAAACATTTTCCGATCAGTGGCGGGTCTATCTCTTCTGTACATGCAACTATCACCCAGGAATTGGGGACGTCTCCCCTTGGGGATGGCAACACGGTATCGGTAGATGATGAGATGATCGATCTGGCCGAAAACCAATTGTTGTATGAGGCGAGTAGTCAGATTTTGAAAAAGAAATTTTCGATGCTCAAATTTGCCGCTGGTGACGGGCGTTAGGAGTAGTTATGGACATTTTTGCGACGATGAAAATCAGTGCTTCGGCTCTTAAGGCCCAGCGAACCAGATTGAATGCAATCAGTTCCAATCTGGCTAATATTGAAACTACCAGAACTCCCGATGGTGGCCCATACCGAAAACGGGAAGTGGTGTTTAAGAGCACCCAGCAGGACTTTGCCAATACCCTTGATAACCGCATGCGTGACGCTGTTCATGGTGTCAAGGTGGCTCATATCCAGGCCAGTTCCTTGCCGCCACGGATGGTTTACAATCCCTCCCATCCCGATGCTGACGATCAGGGTCAGGTGGCAATGCCAAATATCAGTCTGGTTGAGGAAACTGCCGATATGATGTCGGCATCACGTGCCTATGAAGCTAACGTCACGGTGATTAAATCGGCCAAGCGGATGGCATTAAAAGCTCTGGAAATAGGAAGGTAGATAAATTATGAGAAGCGTTGCAGATATGACTATGACTGCCCATTTGCAAGGATTGGCAAAGCGGCAAACTGCACCGATCCAGCAGATGGGGGACAAATTTGGTGAAATGTTGAAAACTTCTATCGCCGAAGTTAATCAAGCGCAAATTAGTGCCAATAAAGCAGCGGAGCAGATTGCTGCCGGTGAAACCAAAAATTTACACGGAGCAATGATCAAGTTGGAAGAGGCCGATATCTCTTTACGACTGATGGTACAGGTCCGGAACAAGGCGGTAGAAGCGTATCAGGAAATCATGCGGATGCAGGTGTAATTGGTTATGCTACTGGTTTTGAGTGACAAGCAGTAAAAAAATAAAGATTAACGCAATCGAACCGGAGGAAAATTTCGATGGCTGAAGAAATCGCTGAAAATAAAGAAATTATCGAAAAAAAGAAGAGCCTGCTCGATGTAATCATGGCGTGGTCACTGGCGCGCAAGTTAAGTTTAATTGGTGCGGCAGTGGTCAGTGTGGTGCTGTTTGGCTTGATCATCATGCAATCTCAGGTCGCCGATTATAATCTGCTGTTTGCCAATTTACCAAGTCGGGATGCGGCATCGGTAGTTGATTGGCTGAAAGGGCATAAAATCCCTTACCGTCTCACCGATGGTGGGCGCGATATCATGATTCCAGCAGATAAGGTTTATGAAGCACGGATTCAACTGGCTGGTTCCGGGTTGACCAGTGAAGGGGTTGGCTTCGAAATTTTTGACAAGCAAAGTTTCGGCATGACCGATTTTGCCCAAAAAATTAACTATCGTCGTGCTCTTCAGGGCGAGTTGATGCGTACCATCTCCTCACTGGCACCAGTCGAAGCAGCACGGGTTCATCTGGCGTTGCCAGAAAAACGCTTGTTTAAAAATCAGCAACAAGTGGCAACCGCATCGGTTATCGTCAAACTTACTTCGGGGCGCTCGCTAAAAGAGTCACAATTGCAGGGGATTATTCATCTGGTCGCCGGTAGTGTTGAGGGATTGGAAAGCGAAAATGTTACCGTCGTCGATTCCAGTGGTAAAGCGTTATCAAAAAGTAATGTTGACGCTGTCGCCGGTCCGGCAACACCGGGAATGTTGAATTATCAACAAACCCTGCAGCAGCGTCTCGAAAACAGTGCGCAGTCACTCCTTGATCGTGCCCTTGGTGCCGGTAATTCTCTGGTACGGGTCAATGTTGCAGTCGATTTTGACCAGCGTGAAAAAGTTGAAGAATCACTGGATCCCAAAGGGGCGGTAATTGTCAGTGAGCAAAGCAGTGTCGAAGAGGGTAGCAGTGAAATTAGTAGCGGTGTCCCCGGAGTTGTTTCCAATCTGGGTGGCGGGGCTGCGGCAACTGCAACTACTACACCTGCCAGTCGAACTGAAGAGACGGTTAATTACGAACTGAGTAAGGTCGTCAGCAAGACGGTCGAATCGGTCGGAACCCTGAAAACCCTGTCGGTATCGGTTTTGGTTGCCGATCGGGTTACCCCAGGTGCCAACGGTGAACAGCCTACCAGTGCCCCACGTAGTGTCGAAGAACTACAGGGAATTGAAAAAATGGTCCGTACTGCTCTGGGTATCAGTGATACCCGTGGCGATCAGATTTCGGTAGTTTCAATGCCGTTTGAAAGTGGCTTCATTGATGAGGTGTTACCGCAACCATCTTTGATCGATAAAATTTATCCTTTCATGCCATTGATCAAATATGCACTGTTGGCGATTGCGGCTCTGTTAGCGTACCTGTTGTTCCTCAAGCCGCTGATGCGTACTTTGAGCGGTGCGGCTGAAGAGACCCAACCGATGAAAACGGTCGAGGAGCTGGAAGCTGAATTGCAAGGTGATTCAGGTACCCCATTGCTTGGCGGACCAAGTGATCCTTTGGCACAAATTCGCCAGGAGGTTCTTGGTGGCGATATGATGCCGGTACAGGTAGTTAAAAACTGGTTACGTGAAGTGCCCGCTGAATCATAGTAACAGCAACGAATCGAAATCGTGAATTAATTAGCCCCTGGAGTAATTTGTGAAAAAAGCCAAACATCTATCTGGAGCAAAAAAAGCGGCACTGTTACTTCTTTGCCTCGGTGAAGACGCAACTGCCAAGATTTTTGAGACTCTGGAGGATTCCGAGGTTCGGGAAATAAGTCGCTGCATGATGGAGATCGATCATGTCGATCCCGGTCTGGCGCGGGAAATTCTGGAAGAATTTAAAGAAGCCCGTGCCGGTGATGTCGGGGTTTATATCCGCGGGGATGAATTTGCCAAGCACGCTATCCTTGGCGGTGCCGATAACCAACGGGCACAATATCTGCTCGATCAGGTTTCGGCTGGAATCGAGGGGCGACCGCTGGAGACTATCTCAAAAATGCATCCGCGGATGGTTTCGGGATTGCTGGAAAAAGAACATCCACAGACGGTAGCACTGATTTTATCGACCCAGAAAGAGGATCATACCAGCCGCATTCTGGCAGAGCTGCCAGACGACTTGCGTGGCGATATTATGTATCGGATTGCCAAAATTGATAACGTTTCTCCAGATGTTATTAATCAGATAGAAGAGGCGTTACAGCGCGAAGTTGGTGTGGTAGTCGGCAGAGATCGTAAGCAGGTTGGCGGGATTGATAAGGTGGTCGAGATCCTGGGTAAAATGGATAAAGGTGCCGATCAAATTATTCTTACCAGCATCGAAGCCGCAGATCCCGATATGGCGGAAGAGATTCGTCGTCGGATGTTCACCTTTGAAGATCTGGCATTAATTGATGGTCGTGGCATGCAGGCAATTTTACGTGAGGTCAGTACCGATATGTTGACCCTGGCACTAAAAACTGCCAGCGATGCAATCAGGGAAAAAATCTTCAGTAATATTTCTCAGCGTGCTGCCGACATGATTGCTGAGGATTTGGAAGCTATGGGGCCACGTAAACTTTCCGAGGTTGAGGCGATGCAGATGGAAGTGGTCAAGGTAGCGATGAAGCTCGAAGAAGAAGGTTCTGTGGTTATCCCGGGAAGGGGCGGTGGCGGCGATGAACTTGTCTAAAATTTACCGGAGTAACGAAATTGACGGGATGGAGGAGTTTCAGTTCCAGTCTTTTGGTGGTACCGAAGCTACCGCCAAAAAAGGTGGTGATTTCGTCAAAACTGTTGCTGCGGCAACACCAGTAGTTGCTTCGTCACCAGCCAATAGTGCCGACGAAATTGAAGCCGCATATGCCCGAGGTCGGCAAAACGGGATTGACAGTGTTGAAAAGCAACTGACAACGGCAGCTCAGTCATTGGCAACCGCTGCTGAAGAACTCAGCCGCCTACGCAACTCGCACGCCAAAAACAGTAGTAGTGACATGTTACGATTGGTTTTTGCTATTGCTGAACAGATTATCGGGAGAGAGGTGGCAGCTGATCCAAAGATCGTTTTGACTATTATTGAAAATGCCCTGCAAGCCTCGGTACGCTCTGACCAATACCGGATTGCGGTTAATCCTGCTGATCTAGAAATGGTTACGCAGCAAAAACCCCTGTTTCTGGCAAGTATCAGTGGCTTGAAAAATTTGAGTATCGATACTGACGCAACTATAACTCCCGGTGGCTGCCGGGTCGATTCGGAGCTGGGTGATGTCGATGCCACTATCGAAACCCAGTTTGAGGCAATTCAACAAGCTCTCAAAGAAGCGATAACGGACACTTAATGATAGACTTAGTCGACCATGTAAAAGCGGTAAATACGCTTAAGATCAGTGGGAAAGTGACCCAGATTGTTGGTCTGGTAGTCGAGGGTTATTGCCCGACCGCAACGGTTGGCACCCTTTGTCGCTTGATCCCCCTTGGTGACGGTGATCCAGTTCCTGCTGAGGTGGTCGGTTTTCGTGATTCCCGGGCATTACTGATGCCGTTGGGTGAATTACGTGGTTTAGGTCCCGGAAGTTTGATTCAGGTTGTCTCTGATAGTGCCACGATCCCGGTTGGTGACCACCTGTTGGGTCGGGTTCTCGATGCCCTTGGTCAACCTCTGGATGAAAAACCTCTCGCCCCTTGTGAGCATGAATGTCCACTCTATGCTTTGCCCGCCAGCCCGATGGCGCGTAAGCCCTTGGTGCAGCCACTCGACCTTGGCGTACGGGCAATTAACGGGCTGCTCACTTGTGGTTTAGGCCAGCGGATGGGGATTATGGCCGGTTCGGGAGTCGGTAAAAGTGTTTTGCTGGGAATGATGGCAAAACATACTCAAGCCGATGTCAATGTGATCGCCTTGATCGGCGAGCGGGGACGGGAAGTTCGGGAATTTATCGAGCGTGATCTCGGTCCCGAGGGGTTAGCCCGTTCGGTGGTGATTACCGCTACCTCCGATCAGTCACCATTGTTGCGGATGCGGGGTGCCTTTGTTGCCACTACGATTGCCGAATATTTCTGTGCTCAGGGGAAAAATGTTCTGTTGTTAATGGATTCGGTTACCCGTTTTGCGATGGCGATGCGTGAAGTTGGTTTGGCCATTGGCGAGCCACCCACTACCAAAGGTTACACCCCATCGGTTTTTGCCACCTTGCCAAAATTGTTGGAACGGGCGGGCAGTTTTAAGGGCAAGGGGAGTATTACCGGGCTCTATACGGTGCTGGGCGAAGGGGATGATATGAATGAGCCGATCGCCGATGCGGTGCGCTCAATCCTCGATGGTCACATTGTCCTATCGCGTGGATTAGCAGCACGCAACCATTATCCTTCCATTGATATTCTCAATTCTGCCAGCCGGGTAATGCGGGATATCGTCAGCCCCGAGCATACCCAGTTAAATGGTCAGGTTCGCGAGATAATGGCGACCTATAAAGAGGCCGAAGATTTGATTAACATTGGTGCCTATGTTGAAGGGAGTAATGGCAAAATTGATTACGCCATCTCCCAGATTGAAGCAATTACCAATTTTTTGCAGCAAGGGATGAACGACGCTGTAGATCTGGAAGCTACAATGACAGAGCTGTCGACGTTATTGCAGGATCGTCGCGGTTCGGCAAGATAATTTATGGCGGGTAAATTCAAATTGCAATCGGTACTCAACTACCGCCAGTCGTTAGAAGACCAGGCACAGCAGGTTTTGACCGCCAGTCTGCACCGGCAACAGCAATTACTGGAACAGCGGCAACAGCAACAGCAAAAGTTACAGCAAAGTGACAGCGAGCTAAAGCAGCGCCAACAAGAAGGTTTGACGGTAGCAGAAATCGACCTGTATGAAGGACAAATCTACCACTGTCGCCGGATAATTGAGCAGCTGCAGCAGCAATTGGAACAGTTGGCACCGCAGATTGAGGCGGAACGAAAAATGTTACTCCATGCCGCTCGTGAACGTCAGGTAATGGAAAAACTGAAAGAGAAGCAGGACGCCGAATACCGGCAGGAGTTATCCCGGAAAGAGCGGGTGATGTTGGATGAAATCAGCCTGCGTAACAAAGGAAACAAGCTATGATTTTGAGACTTATATTGACACTGATGCTGTTCTTGCTTGGTTCTAGCATGGGGTTTGCTGCCGATTCACCACTGGTGAATAAAGAGAATATCTCCTCCGTTGAGGAGCGGCGGATCCTGGTCTCAATTGAGGATGAGTATGCCAAGCTGGGGGAGCGAGAAGAAAAAATTGCAGCACAAAAAATGGAGCTAAAGACCATCGAAGCAGAGGTCGATAAGAAGCTCGCAGCGATGCAGCAGTTACGCAATGAACTGGTCAAGTTGCTTGATCGCAAAGAGGGAACCGAAGGGGAACGGATTAGTGAATTAAGCAAAATCTACGAAAAAATGAATCCCCAGAAAGCGGCAGTGTTGATCAAGGCGCTCGATTACCAACTGGCAGTAGAATTACTGCTTGGAATCAAGAAAAAAATTGCCGGTAAAATTCTCGACAATCTTGATGACATCACTGCTACCAAACTTAGTAAGGCTTTTACCGAAATACCGGTGAATGATAAACCGGACTATTGAATCCGGTAATAAATCAAACGAAAGGAGGTGAAACAGATGCATACATTAGCGATGATCGACATGGAACCACGGACTGCTGATGCTATTGTCCCGGCAAAAATGAAGCAGCGGAGCGATAGCGAACAATTTGGCAAAGTGCTCCGAGAAAAAGAGCAACCACGCCAACCGCAAGCTGCCAGTAAGTCGGTAGCTAAACAGCCTGAACCACACAAAGCTACAGCGGATAAGCAGGTTGTTGCGGTTGACCAAAAAAATGCGCCGAAACAAGTAGTTCAAGAGCAAACACCGGCAGCTGAAAATTTGGATTGCCAGCCTGATTCTCAACTGCAAGCTACTCTAGCGCAACCTCTAGTTGATTGTTTAAAAACCATGATCCCGGAGGAAGCAATTGCGGCGGAAGAGGTTACTGCTGAAATTGAAATGGTGTTGATCGACCTGATCCAACAACTAGATCCAGAACAACTCCAATCCTTAACCCTGGATGTAGACGGTGATGAGGTGGCAGAGCAATTGCTGCAACAAGTTGATGCACTACTTACTGACGATCCGAAATTGGTTGAGAAGGTCGAATTACTTGCCGCTATGTTGGCTGAATTACCCCAACAGAACGGTGCTCCATTGGATGCTGAAAAGTTGCTATCACCACGGCAATTGTTGCAACAGGTTCTTGCAGTAGTGGTACCAGAGCCAAAAGCAGTTGTCACCGATCAGGTTAAAACCGAAGCCGCAGCTAGGTTGAATCAAACGGCAGAAGAATTGCTGGTTGCAGCAGCTACGGTTGAAGAGATCGACCCACGGTTTGCCGGCTTGCTTAAGCCGCGAACTGAACAACAGCAGCCGCAAACAACTGCTCCAACATCAAAACCGGTGCAGTTGCATGGCAGCGTCCAATCGGCAACCCCAGAACTAGCCGAAGAAATGGTGGAATCAACGCCGACGCTTGAGATTAATCAACCGGCAACCACTAACGTTAAGCAGATGGTGGAAAGCTTGATGCAGCAAGCTCCTGGTAATCTGCAACAAGCGCCAGTTCAAGGGGCGGAAGTTCATCGTGCAATGCCACAAACCGAGAATGTCCAGTTGCCAAGTGGCCAGCAGGTGACCGAAGTTCAGATTTTTGTCCAGGTAGTGACGCAACTTTCGGGGAGTGTTAACGGTGAATCGGGTCGAAT
>DAOWKG010000142.1 GCA_030639985.1 Desulfuromonadaceae bacterium | reverse complement strand
GGATGGCATCAAGATACATTCCAGTACCGCCACAGATAATTGCCATTTTTTGCCGCTGCCAGATAGTCTCTATGCAGTCAAAACAGTCTTTCTGAAACTGAAATACATTGTATTCACTACCAGGCTCAGCGATATCGATCAAATGGTGAGGGATATCCCCATATTCATGGAGATCCTTACCCGTTCCCAGATCCATCCCCCGATACACCTGGCGGGAATCGGCTGAGATAATTTCACCATCAAGATAGGCCGCAACCTTAACTGCCAGTCCAGTCTTGCCACCAGCGGTTGCCCCCAGAATAACCAATAAATTATATTTTTCTTGCATCAATGTTTTTATCTCCCTTGCAGCCTAAGGATACAGAAAATAGGTGCACTTGACCATTTCAATTCGCTATCCGAAACAATATCTATTTGCAGGTCAACCGCAAGGAGCTAAGGTTGTTTAAAAACTAAACAATGGCACCTGGTCCAACCTAATTTTATCTTTGCTTTTTATATATTTGTTTTATATAATTAATATTCGCTTGCTTGGAGTAATATAATCATTCTGTAAGTATGTCTTTTTAAGGATCTGCGATGAGTACACCTATCGACGACGATCAAATTGAAATTATTCAGGAATTTGTAACTGAGAGCCGGGACATGATCGAACAGCTGGAACCGGCGATCATCGAACTAGGTCAAGACAGCGATCCTGAAATTATAAATTCAATTTTCCGGTTATTTCATTCGATGAAAGGAAGTGCCGGCTTCCTGGAATTTGATCATATGACCAGGGTTGCACATGCAGCCGAAAACCTTCTAGATCTAATTCGTAACGGTGAAATCAGCTTGGTTCCGGATCACGTCACCCTCCTTTGTGCAGCGTGTGATTTTGCCAAAGAGGCCCTCGACATGGTTGAAAATGACTACATCGATGATGCCATGGTCACACCAGCAGATGAGATATCGGTACGCCTGCACGATGCCATTGAAGTAGCCAAGGGTGGTGGCAAGACAGATGAAGCACCAGCGGCAGAAGCCAGTGAGCCGGCACCTGAAGAGCCCGCCAAGCAATCAGCTTCACCAATACTGGATCCAAATGCCCTCCCGGCGATAGAGATTACCGATGAAATGCGCCTGAGCTTTGTCCAGGAAAGCAACGAACTTCTGCAAAACACTGAGCAGGGCTTACTCGAATGGGGCGACAATATTGGTGATATCGATTTCATCAGCGATATTTTTCGCAACGTCCATAGCTTTAAAGGCAACTGTGGTTTTTTCGGCTATTCCCATCTCGAAAAACTTGGGCACCAAATGGAAAATGTCCTTGATCGAGCCAAAGCTGGTTCTAAATTAGCAGTTGAAAACCCCGCCGATCAACTCCTCGCCTCGCTTGATGTTTTACAACGGGGGGTAAATAATATTTCTGATGGCAAAGATGACACAGTTGAAAACCTTGACCAGCACCTCATGGATCTACAAAAGCTTATTGCCCCGCTACTGGGAGATTTCCTGGTTGATGAAGGAGTTACAGAACAAGCCATCAGCAAGGCGGTTGAAACCCAGAAAAAACCGGTCGGGGAGATACTGGTAGAACAGGGCTCCGCATCAACTGTGCAAGTTACAACGGCACTAAAAAAGCAACAAGAGACCATCAACAAGTCCAAAGCTGCGGCCAAACCTGCCGTCAGGACTAAGACTCCAGCAAAACGCCAGGATATTCGGGTCGAGTTAGGCAAACTGGATAGCTTGATCAACCTGATCGGCGAACTGGTTATTGCTGAGAATATGCTTATCCACAACCCTGACCTTAAAGGGTTAGAACTGGAAAACTTCAACAAGGCCGGCCAACATATGTCAAAACTGGTGCGTGAGCTTCAGGAAATGGCAATGACAATCCGGATGATTCCGGTATCGGGCTTGTTCCGCCGCATGATCCGTCTGGTTCATGATATTTCGGTTAAAGCGGGCAAAAAAGTTGAGCTGGTATTGATCGGCGAAGAAACTGAGATTGACAAAACTGTAATCGAAACAATAACCGATCCCTTGGTTCACCTGTTGCGCAATTCTCTGGATCACGGCCTTGAACCCCCTGACGAACGCCTGGCAGCAGGAAAAGGTGAAAAAGGGACAATTACCCTTTCAGCTCGTCACGAAGAGGGCGAAGTCTGGGTGACGATTGAAGACAACGGTCGCGGATTGAATAAAGAAAGAATCCTCGAAAAAGCCCTTGCTAACGGCATTATCGAAGCTAGCGAGATTGACGACCTGACCGATAAGCAGATCAATAATATGATTTTTGCGCCAGGCTTTTCTACGGCAGAAAAAATTACCGACATCTCAGGACGTGGCGTCGGCATGGACGTGGTCAAGAAAAATCTGGAAAAAATCAAAGGTAAGATCGATGTCTACAGTACCCCGGGAGAGGGCAGCAAAATAATTTTGCGAATTCCACTGACCTTGGCAATTATCGACGGCATGATTGTAAGAGTTGGCTCAGCCACTTGTATTGTTCCAACCCTGTCTATGCTTGAAGCCTACCGGCCGGCAATGGATCAAATCACCATCACTCCAGATGGCGATGAGCTCGCAAAAGTTAGAGAGAACTTCCTCCCCGTGATCAGGCTTCACGAAATCTTGGGCAAAAAACCAGATTCAAGCAACCTCGATGACGGTATTTTGATTGTCCTCGAATATCAGGATACCCGTTTTTGCCTCTTCATTGACGAAATTCTTGGCCAGCAGCAGACCGTTATCAAGGGGTTATCTAACTACATTGGTAATATTGCTGGTGTTTCCGGCTGTACCATCCTCGGCGACGGTAACGTTTGTCTAATCCTGGATGTCGGTACACTGATTGAGTCAGCAGAAAATAAAAAAAGAAAATACGAAGCACAACAAGAATTGATACTTAAAGGAGGAATCCGTGGCTGAAGCGACAACCTTATCTAATTATGAAACTGAAGACACGCAGAAAGACAAGTATCTGACTTTTCACCTTGCTGGTGAAGATTACGGTATCGAAATTCAATACGTTATTGAAATTATTGGCATTCAAAATATTACCGATGTCCCTGACATGCCCGACTTCATCCGTGGAGTCATCAACCTGCGTGGTAAAGTTATTCCGATTATGGATGTCAGAGCCAGATTTGGGCTTGAAGCGCGCGCCTACGACGAGCGAACCTGTATCATTGTGGTAAATATTGACACAACCGAAGTGGGTCTGGTTGTCGATGAAGTTAGCGAAGTTGCCGACATTCCTGAAGCTGACGTTGAACCAGCACCAAAAACCAGTAAAAACAACGACGACAACTACATCCAGGGGATGGGTAAAATCAATAATGATGTTAAGATCCTACTGAATATTAATAAATTACTTTTCAGTGGCGAAATGTTGGATTTGATTGAAAAAACGGAAGATTAATAACGGAAAGAAACAACCATCGATGAACATGCAGCCAAGCAGTGGCATGATGGCCATTTCAGATTCCGAATTTAAACATATTCGTGATCTGATCTATAAACGTTTTGGGATTAACTTGACAGAACAAAAACGTTCGCTGCTGGTAGGCAGATTGCAGAAGCTCATCCGCCAACGGCAGCTGCCAACATTTGCTGCTTATTTTGACTATCTCGACAACGATAAAACCGAAGCAGCTCTTAGTGAACTGGTTGATCTTATTTCTACCAATCACACCTACTTTAACCGGGAGAAAGAGCATTTTACCTACTTCTCTGAAACCGCGTTGCCAGCAGTAATTGAAAAGCTGAAAAGAGAGAATCGGAAAGATTTACGTATCTGGTGCGCCGGCTGCTCCAGTGGCGAAGAACCATACACTCTATTGATGCTGATGATGGAATATTTGGGCAACGATTATAAAAACTGGGATGCTGGCATTCTGGCAACCGATATCTCCGACCGAGCATTAACGGTCGCCAGACGCGGTGCTTACGCTACCGATCGGGTAATGCAGCTACCGGATCCATTGCGAAAGAAATATTTCGCGCCGGCAGGGGCAGGAGAGATGCAGGTAATAGACAAAATCAAAAAAGAAACTACCTTCAGACGCTTCAATTTGATGAATACTACTTTCCCCTTCAAAAAACCGTTTCAAATGATTTTTTGCCGTAACGTAATGATCTATTTTGATCAAGTCACCAGAGATGCCTTGGTCAACCGCTATCATAAACATACCGAAAAAGATGGCTACCTCTTTATTGGCCATTCGGAAACCTTAGGGCGTGACCAAGCATTATACCGCTATTTAAAACCTGCCCTTTACCAAAAAGGGGAAGGATAATGGCACCACCGATACGTGTTCTCATCGTCGATGACTCGGCTCTGGTCAGAAATATCCTCAGTCAGGGGCTCTCCATTGACCCGTGTATTGAGGTGGTTGGTACTGCAGCTGACCCCTACATTGCCAGAGACATGATTGTCCGCCTACATCCCGACGTTCTCACCCTTGATGTTGAGATGCCGCGCATGGATGGAGTTGCATTCCTGCGGAAGTTGATGCCACAATATCCAATTCCTATCGTGATGGTCAGTTCATTGACTCAACGTGGCAAGCAAATCACTATGGAAGCATTGGAAGCGGGGGCGGTAGATTTTGTCGCCAAACCAACCAGCAATGTTGCTAGCGGTCTAAATGCCATGTTGGCAGAACTACGCACTAAAGTAAGAATTGCTTCAACCGCTAACGTTTCCCATTGGAAAGGCAAACGTTTAACGGCACCGTCAAGTCGATCTTCATCTTCAGCACTGGCAGAGTCGACCGATAAAATCATTGCGATAGGGGCATCAACCGGTGGCACCGAAGCGATTCGGCAGGTAATTGAAAAGTTCCCGGCAACCACTGCCGGCACAGTAATTGTCCAACACATGCCCGGTGGTTTCACTAAAATGTTCGCCGAACGCCTCAATCAACTTTGTCAGATGCAAGTAAAAGAAGCCGAACATGGTGACCGGGTTCGCTCGGGACTGATTCTCATTGCCCCCGGCGGCAAACAATTTGAGGTTATCCGCCGCGGTGGTTTTTATGAAGTCAGCCTCGGCACCGATGAAAAAGTAAGTGGCCATTGTCCATCAGTCGATGTCATGATGCACTCCATAGCAAAACATGTTGGCAGCAATGCAGTTGGTGCCATGCTGACGGGAATGGGGCAAGATGGCGCTAACGGAATGTTGGCAATGAGACAGGCTGGCGCTCGTTGTATTTCTCAGGACGAGGCGTCATCGATAGTTTTTGGCATGCCAAAAGTTGCCTACGAAAAAGGGGGGGCAGAAAAATTAGTGCCTCTGGACAAAATTGCAGCATCACTATTAAGCTTGCTCACGGAGAGAAAATAGATGGGGCAAATAATATTGGGAGTTGGTGATTACGGTGCGTCAAACTCTCCTGGGGACGTAGTTAAAACTTTCGCCCTGGGTTCCTGCGTTTCGGTAATCTTCCTTGATCCTAAAAGTAGAACTGTCGGTATGGCACATATAGCCCTGCCAGATTCTTCAATCAACAAAGCCAAAGCGGCAGAAAAACCGGGCTACTTTGCCGACACAGCTATCCCTGCACTGTTGACTAAAATGAGCAAGTTTGGTTGTGACAAACGGGGAAAAGGGATGATCGTCAAGCTTTGCGGGGGAGCTAACGTCATGGACACTAACGATACCTTTCAAATTGGCAAACGTAATGCACTGGCAATTAAAAAAATTCTCTGGTCATACGGCATGGGTGCCATTGCCGAAGATTTAGGGAAAAACTTCAGTAGGACTGTCTCAATTTCCGTTGCCGCAGGGCAAATAACCCTCAGCTCGCCCGGAAAACCAAACTGGCAGCTTTAGGAGGCTGACAATGACAAAAAAAATCAGTCATGAAGAGCTGCAAAAAATAGTTACATCGGTGCCGATGCTTTCAGCTAGCGCCAGTCAATTACTGCAGCTTACGGCTAAAGAAGATCACGATCTCATTGATGTTATCAATCTGGTTAGAAACGATGCCAACCTTACCGCCCGCGTCCTTAAGGTAGTCAATTCGGCCGCATTCAGTTTGGTCAACAAGGTTACGTCCATAGATCGGGCAATTTCATATCTTGGCGAACGCATTATCGTCAGTATAGCGATAGGAGATTGTGCCGGAAAATTATTTCAAAAAGAACTTTCCGGCTATGAAGCTGCGGGAGGAGACCTCTGGAAACACGATTTACGCACCGCCATTGCTTCTCGTGAAGTTGTTTTTCAAAGTGGCGTCGACTTAAATCCGGCTCTCGCTTTTACGGCGGGGTTACTCCACGACATCGGTAAAGCACTAATTTCAGACTATTTACAGGGATCAGTTATTGATGCGGTAGAAATAGTCTCCGCCGAAGAAGAGCTCAACTATCTTGATGCGGAAGAAATCTTGGTGGGCTTTGACCATACCCAAGCAGGCTACGAATTGGCTAAAGCGTGGCAGCTACCGGAGGAACTCGCCGAAGTTATTCGGCATCATCACAATCCAGCGAACGCCAAAGAAGAGTACCGACTACTGGTCTACGCAGTTCACCTTGGTGACAACATCGCCATGATGGGTGGCTTCGGAACCGGCTCAGATAGCATGCGTTACAAACTTGATAATAACTATAAAAATTATATAAATATCACCCCGAACAGCCTCGCAACCGTCATGTTGAATGTTGATATAGAATTTGAAAAATTGGAAAGTTCACTTAACAACTCGGGAGATGAAACCTGATGAAACGAATCCTTATCGCTGATGACTCAGCCACTGCCCGAATGTTTATCAAGCGCTGTCTACAAATAATCGGGCTTGGGGATGCTGAAATAATTGAAGTGGAACACGGCAAAGAGGCACTTGCCGTTGCTAAAAAGGAACCGGTTGATCTGCTGTTGACCGATCTGAACATGCCGGTCATGGATGGTGAAACCTTGGTCAAATGGGTGAAAGCAAGCCCCAAACTTGCAGATTTACCGATTGTTGTAATTTCCAGTGCTGGCAACCCGGCAAAAGAGAAACAACTGTTGGAGCTTGGAGCTCATCGGGTTCTCAACAAACCAGTTTCACCACCAGTGATGATGGAAGCTCTTGCCGATTTTATTGATGAATAGCCAACGCAAAGGCATGAGGAGATAACCATATGATCGAACATAAACCACTCTACCAAGCAATGATCACGGCGGTAAGTCAGACTCTGGAAAACATGGTTTTCATGGAAGCTATGGAACATTTTGATAGCGCCTATGAACTCCCTGCTGACGATGTAGTTTGCAACAGCATCCTGATTAATGATCCAATCCAGGGAGAGATCAAATTTGCGATGACCAAAACCCTGTTACGAAAGCTAACCGGGAATATTTTTTCTCTGGATGATGATGAAATCGAACCAGAGCAGATGGATGACATCCTTAATGAACTTCTCAACACCATTGTCGGGCTGTTCATGACCAATCTGCTTGCCGATAATCAAGAATACAAAATTGGGCTACCAGAAAGTCACAACGAAAAAGTGCCCGAAGTTGATGCCAGTACCATTGTCTGGAAGCTTATGACCAGCGAGGAAGATGCAATCCAAATTTTTGCTACTGGAGCTTCTCTGGTTGCGTTAAAAGATAATTAAATACTTTATTAATTTAACTGGCGAACCGAACCGCTCACCATACCAGTAAATAACTAAACTATATACATTCAAACAAAGGAGCAAGAAAATGGGTAAAACTGTCCTCATCGTTGATGACTCAAACACCATGCGTAAAATTGTGGCCCGGTCATTACGTCAAGCAGGAATCGATTTTGATTCAATCCTTGAAGCTGCAGATGGCCAGGAAGCACTCGATGTCCTCCATGCCAATCAGGTAGATGTTGTCCTTAGTGATATCAATATGCCCAACATGACTGGCTTGGAGTTTCTCAAAGCCAAATCTGAAGACGATGCCATAAAGGACATTCCGGTTATTATGATCTCTACCGAGACCGGTGCTGATATTATTGACGAAGCAAAATCATATGGTGCCAAAGGGGCGATCAAAAAACCATTCACACCCGACCTGATCAATGAAACTCTAGGACCACTACTTTAAAAATGTTTTGCGGATGGGTCATCCGATGACCCATCCAGTTGTAAAAAGGAGTCTTAAGTGAAATACGTTCAAGACATCGCCGCTGCAACCAAAGAGATTTTTTCCACGATGATAATGCTGGAGGTATCTGCAGGGGAATCTTTTAGCCGCACCAATAGTAAATTAGAAGATAGCGTTTCAGGCATTGTTGGGTTAGCGGGTGATATTAAAGGGATGCTAGCAATTCACCTTCCTAAAAAAACGGCCCTAGCAGTTACTACCGCTTTTTTGGGAATGGACGTTGAGGACGTTGATGAAGATGTCTGTGATGCCATTGGTGAGCTGGCAAACATGCTTGGTGGCAGCTTAAAAGCAGCCATTGACCCCGGTGGTAGCAAAGTCCAACTATCAATGCCATCGGCAATACATGGACAAGAATATACGATTGACTGTCTTGCTGATGCTGAATTAATAACAGTCCCTTTTACCTTCGATAATCATACCTTCATGGTCGAACTACAAATCAGTCAATCATAGAAAATCGTTCAACATTAATCATTTTCAAGGAAAAAACTGTGGAATTTGCTAAAAAAATCGTAGAAACAACCGAAGAGATATTTAGTACTATGATTTTCATGGATATCTCTGCGGCAAAACCACTTGAACAAAGCAAGCATAACATCGGTGGTCATATAACTGCAATGATCGGGCTGACCGGTAGCTTTGCCGCGATGCTCAATATTCACTGCCCAGAAGAAGTGGGTCTGGCAATTGCCGGAGCGATGCTAGGGATGGAATTTGAGACGATTGATGCCGATGTCAAAGATACACTCGGAGAGATCGCCAATATGGTCGCCGGTGGTTTAAAAGAACGGTTTGCAAAAGAAGACCTGATGCTGCAACTGGCAATTCCGACTGCTGTTACGGGTAAATCATATACAATTGCGCCACCGAAAACAAATAACCGGGTGATTATTCCATTTCAGGTTGAATCGGGGCAATTTTTTATCGAAATAAAATATAACCTTAACTAAGGAACTGTCCGTAAATAGTTTAAACATCTCGCACTATACCTTCAGGGTAGGCAACCTGAATTTAAGGGCGAAATTGTCTAACTTATTTCCAGACAGGTTCTTAACTCCCTGGCAATAAAGAGGCAACTTTGGATCATCGAGCTATCATAGATGTCGTTTGCAAGACTGGCACTGAAAAACTTGCCAGCGAAATTGGCATGCTGCTGGGGCAGGATCTGATCTGTTCTGATATTAAATTAACCCTCACCACCAAAGACAATCTGTTCAGCAATCTCGAACGTAAAAAAACTGCCCTTAACAGAATGTCCGTTGAAGGTGATCGTGAAGGCAATTGCTACCTGCTCAACTCGATCTCTGCCGCTGCTATCCTGGCTGGCACCCTGATCATGCTTCCCGAAGATGTCATTGAAGATAGCGCCAATGCTGAAAAACTCGATGGTGAATTGGAAGATGCTTTTGGTGAGGTTGCCAATATTATTGCCGGTGTTTACACCCAATCATTTGTCGATAAATACAATAAAAGTCTCCGCTTCATAAAACAATCGGTTGAAGAACTGATCCCGACAAAAATTGATCCCGCCAGCGATCAACCATTTCCTCCCGGCAACTACTATGTTGCCAGCTGCAATATGGCCTTTGGCGAGACAGACCTCGGAATTCAGGAATTTGTAGTTCCAGCAGCAATATTTGATCTCGAAGAAACTAGCGCAGATACACCGGCAGCAACACCGGAAGCGAAACCAGAACCGGTAACCACCGCACCAGAACCAACTCCAGAGCCGGAACCCGTTACCGCAACCGAGGAAGCTACCCCGGAACCGGCAGCAGCTCCGCCGCCACCACCGCGGCCACCATTTGCCGATGCAAAAAAACTCACCGACGTGGTCTTTAATGCCACCATCGGTCAACTAGGTGAAGAAATTGGTGCATTGCTCGGTCAACCCCTTAAATGTAGCGATGTCCAACTGCTAATGACCAGTAAAGCCGATTTTTTCTCTAACCATTGTATTGAAAAGTCGGTCTTTTCCCGTCTAAATGTAACCGGTGAGCGTGAGGGACGGGGCTTCATGTGCGTTCAGGTTCCCGATGCCGTTGCTCTCGGCGGCACCTTAATCATGCTCCCTGAAGATCAAATTGAAAAACAGAGAGCAGCGGCAAACCTTGATGGTGAAACGGAAGATGCTTACGGTGAAATTGCCAACATCCTTGCTGGTGGCCTCACGCAAGTTTTTCTCGATCGTTATCCCCAGCAGTTGCGTTTCATCAGAACCGAATCGGAAACAGTCGTACCAACCAAGGTTGATACGGCTTCGGAAGAACCATTTCCGGAAGGCAATTACTACCTTGCATCGTTTGCCATTACCATGGACGGGTTTGAATTGCAGCGCATACTGCTGATTTTCCCCGCCGAAGTTTTTCAACTTGACGACCTACCAGCAACAGCTCAGGCCAGCACAGAAACCAGTGCCAATAACACTGCCAGTGCTGAAGCAACAGCAACAACCCCAGCAGCGGCTACAGCTCCTGAACCAGCGCTGGGGGAATGGGGTGGCCCACCGGCAACACCAACAACTGCTGGAGAGGCCGTTGGAGCGACAACAGCAAAACAACCGCTAGCGGAACCAACCGGAGCACCGGTTGTCCTTCTGATCAGTGATCAAGAGACCGCTACCGCCCCATTTGTCGAAATATTATCGTCAGCCGGATTAGAATGTCAGGTTTTAACTTTTCAGGATGAAGTGCGAGAACAATTTCAGCATCATAAAATCCTCGGAATTATTTTGATTATGACTCAGGTGGGAGAAAAAGGATTTGCCTCGGCAATCAAACTACAATCGGCAGGGCAGCCATTACCACCGATCATTTTTGCCGGACCGGAATGGACTCGCTCAGCAGTACTGCGGGCAGTAAAATATGGGGCCAAAGATATTTTGATTATGCCCGCCAGCAATGATGAAATTCAAAATAAGGTAACTACCCACTTCAAAAAAGCGAGTTGATTGACCCGAAATTTATACGGGCAAATTCTTCTTTTTTATTTTTTCAATCAAGGTTGTCCGCTTCAGATTCAACATCCGCGCCGCCTCTTTCTTGTTACCGCCACTCTGACTTAACGCCTGCAAAATCAGC
>DAOWKG010000117.1 GCA_030639985.1 Desulfuromonadaceae bacterium | reverse complement strand
GGACCCCTTACCGGCGGCAGCTATCTGACCGCTGAAATTGCTGCGGTACTGCACGACATAAAAGCTCTCGACCAAACTCCGGTCATCCGTCTGGTTGATGCCAACAGCTTCGGCAACCCCGGGCACGCCTTTGAACTGGCCGATGCCATTGAAGCAGCAGGAATAAAAAAGCAGTACCTTGCCGATGTCCGCTCCGACATGGTGGTACGCCAGCCGCTACTACTTAAACGCTGGAAGGAAATAGGCCTAAGGGCGGTAGTCATCGGTTTTGAAGAGATTGACGACAGCGCATTATCACAAATGAACAAAGAAAACAGTGCTGCTACCAATATTGAAGCAATCACAATTTTACATCAGCTCGGGATAACAATAATTGGTGATTTCATCGTCTCACCAGACTATACTGAACACCAATTTGACCAGTTAGGTAATTTTGTTCGTGAACAGGAGATTGACCTACCGATGCATACCATCCTGACCCCACTTCCGGGGACAGTATTACATCGGCAGCTTCGTGATCAGATCACCATCGACGATCTCGACTACTACACCCTCACTAACGCCGTATTGCCAACCAGACTGGATGAAAAACTATTCTATCAACGTTATGCCGCCCTGATAATAGAGGGGCACAGCCAGGCAAAGGTTTAATTTTTATGTCGGTATATATCAACGATCTCGCCGCTTTTCTTCCGAATCAACCAATTTCCAATGACCAGATGGAAGAAGTCCTCGGCATGGTCAATCAGCTACCATCAAGAACCCGGAGAATTATTCTCCGCAATAATAAAATCAAGAATCGCTACTATGCCATCGATCCGAAAACCGGTGAAGCGACCCATACCAATGCCCAGCTAAGTGCGGCAGCAGTTCGCAAACTGCACCCTTACGACAATTTTTCGGTTAACGATATTGAGTGCCTCTGTTGTGGCAGCTCTTCCCCCGATCAAATCGTACCGGGCCATGCTTC
Organism: Desulfuromonadaceae bacterium; assembly: GCA_030639985.1. GTDB lineage: Bacteria > Desulfobacterota > Desulfuromonadia > Desulfuromonadales > Geopsychrobacteraceae > Desulfuromusa. The sequence continues at coordinate 2,531 of DAOWKG010000117.1, read as the reverse complement.
CATGGTGCATGGCGAGCTTGGTGGCAACCCTTGCGACATTGTCAGCGCTGCCGGGATTTGTGTTTCGGGAATGAGTGCGCTGAAATATGCCTGGATGAATGTAGCGTTGGGCTTATCAAGTAATGCCATTGCAACGGGATCTGAAACTTCATCTTCGTATTTGCGCTCCAGAATGTGCTGTGATGTCAGCCCCGACAAAATTGAGCAACTTAATACTCAACCTAGCTTAAGCTTTGAAGCCGATTTTCTCCGCTGGATGCTTTCCGATGGCGCTGGAGCGGCTTTTCTAAGCGGCAATCCTTCCAGTCAGGGGATCTCCCTGCGTATCGATTGGATCGACATCCTCTCGTTTGCCAATGAGATGGAAACCTGCATGTATGCAGGAGCCGATAAGTTAGAAGATGGAACCTTATTTGGCTGGCGGCAATATTCCTCTCCTGTCGAAGCACTTAAGAACAATTCCTTTATGCTGAAACAAGATGTCAAACTCCTCAATGAAGAGGTTATGAACATTACCGTTGAACGGGCACTAGGGATGGTAAAAGAAAAATATGACCTCAAAACTGAAAATATCGACTGGTTCCTCCCCCATTATTCGTCCGACTATTTTCGCCTTAAGGTAAAAGAACGGATCGACAAAATTGGACTACCAATCCCTATGGATAAATGGTTTTCCAACCTGACCGACAACGGTAATACCGGCTCCGCCTCAATCTACATTATGCTGACAGACTTGTTTCACTCGGGAAAGCTGAAGAAAGGGGATCGGCTACTCTGTTACATCCCTGAAAGTGGCCGCTTTTCGGTGTGTTACATGCATTTGACCGTTTGTTGATAACAGCACTTACCACCCTACCATCGCACCTTGGTACGGTTTACCCAAGGTTGGGCAAAAGGCTACACGCCACTGGCAACAACAGTTTTGCTATCAGTACAACCTACCTGCAAACTATTCTGACTCTTTTTCGAGCTCAATAAACTCAGCTAAGGTGCGTAACGATTGTAATGCATCGCGACTGGTTTTTTCTCCACCAATCCGCACGCCATATTTTTTCTGTACCGCCACGACAACTTCAACTGCATCCAGAGAATCAAGTCCAAAGGGGGAATCGGGGCCGATTAATGGGTCATCAGCAGCAATCTCCTCAGGGGCGACATCTTCGACATTACAAAAATCGATGATCAATTCTGCCAGTTCATATTCCAGATTATCACTCATCACTATAACTCCAGTTATTTATTTGCTTCCGTAAATCGCTTGCTGTTATCGCAGTAGATATCCAGCCAAACCCCAACTCAATTGCCCCGCCGCCAGCGGTAAAAAATTATCATTGCGACAGTAATGCAAAGGATAAAAAACCCGATTAATGGCATTACCTGCGGCAATACCGTGGTTATCGAACCATTCCGGACAAAAATATCGAGAAATGCTTCCAGCCCCCAGCCCAGTGGGGAAATAATACTCAAATCCTGCATGAACCGTGGCATCACATAAACCGGCACCATCACCCCACCCAAAGCAGCGGCAATGACAATTGATACAGCACCAAAAATTGAGGCCTGATCGTAACTTTTTGCTACCACCCCGACCAGAATCCCGTAACCACAGGCAGCCAGAGCGGCACTGATTGCTACCAACAGCAATGCCAAGGGGGCAGAACCAAGTTCCAATACCGGAGTACCGAACAGTGGCAGAATAAAGCGCCCCGCTGCCAACATCAACACAAACTGAATCATACAAATAAGCAGGTGGGCAATAACCTTGCCCAACAGTAAACTGCTACTGCTAACCGGCATTGTCATCAACCGGGTCAAAGTCCCTTCCTGCCGCTCCCGGATCAAGGTACCTGCTAACGGGATGACAATAAAAAACATCCCGAACAGCGTCCAGGCGGGAACATTCTGCTGTACCGAAGTCGGCAAGGTGGCATATTTTTCGGGTGCAGCCAATTCTTCGTGCAATTCAATTACCGTCTGCCCAGTCCAATCAAGCGATATTTTAGGCATCTCTGGTGCTGAACCAGATGGCAATGAACCAAATTCTGCCGCCATGATCTTTTGTAACTCTTCCGGCAATAATCGTTCAAATATGGCACTTTTACGCTTAAGCTCTAAACCAACCACCCCCAACCGCAAAGCGTTGATTACAGCACTGCGATAGGCACCACGCACGGCAGGATCAAAAATAATGGTTACCCGACTTGAATTGGCAGAAAATTCTTCGTTGCGCAAGCCGGCAAGCACCGAGGTTTCTGCTATTTGATCTATTTCTGTCGTAAACGTTGGCGGGATAACGATTACAAACTGATAATTGCCGTCAAATACCGCCTGCCTGGCTCTTTCCTGATTAAGCGGTTCGCCAGCGATATCAGCCACCAACTCGAGTGCTCCAGTGGCTTCAAGCTCCTGCCGCAATTGCGCTCCCGCAGTTCCGCTATCAGCATTAACAAACAGTGCAGTGGTAGTCGTCTCTCCAGTAGCACGAAAAAGGTCGTCCTGAATCAACGACAAAATCAGTACCAACAGCATCG
>DAOWKG010000247.1 GCA_030639985.1 Desulfuromonadaceae bacterium | reverse complement strand
TGAGACCAGTCGGGTACTGTTTGATGATGTTGATGATTACAATGGCCTGGCGGATAGTGGTGCAGTTGATCAAAATGGCAACGCTATCAGTGGTCTGGAGAATTATGCTGTCAGCGTCAGTGTCCAGCCGCAGAACTATGGCCCATCAGGAGCGGAAGTCGGGGGATTGAAAATCGATGTGACTGTAACCGACCCGGCAGGAGAACGTTTGATCCTGACCGGTTACCGGGCGGATTATTGAGGTTGACATGGGAGTGCAGCGATTAACAACAGCAGAAGCAGGCTTCACATTGATCGAAATGGTGGTGGTTATTGTGATTGTCGGGATTTTGTCTGCCCTTGGAGGTCAGTTTATTGTCGCCCCGATAACTGGCTACATTGATCTTTCCCGCAGAACCCGGTTGGTTGATCAAGCAGAGATATCGCTGCGCCGGATGCAGCGTGATATCCGTCACGCTCTGCCAAACAGTATTCGGATAGATAGCACCGGCCATTATCTGGAAATACTCAACACGGTTGGGGGTGGGCGCTATCGCCTTTATCCGGATGGTGGTTCTGGTGATAGCCTTGATTTTAGTGGTAACGATAACGGTTTTGATGTCCTCGGTGATTTACACACTATCCCTGTAACGGGGCAACATCTAGTGGTTTATAATATCTCTACCAGTGGCGCAAGTGGTAATGCTTACGCTTCAAGCCCTGATAATATGGCAGTTGTTGGTGCTGGAAGTAGCGTGGCGCACGTTAATCTGAACCCTGGCTTCAATTTTGCCAATGGGTCACCTTATCAACGATTTTTTATTGTCGATCAGCCGATAACCTATGCTTGTGAAGGGGGTAGCTTGAACCGTTATGCCGGTTATGGTTTCAATGTGGCACAGCCTGCCCCGCCGGCAGGAACTCCAGACCTGGTTTCGCAAGGTATCAGTGGTTGCCAGTTCAACTATGATCCCGGTGCCAGTCAGCGAGCTGGGTTGGTGACGTTGGAATTGTCATTAACTGAAGCTGGGGAAACTATTACCCTGTTACATCAAGTTCATGTGGTGAACACGCCATGAAAATAACTGAAGTTTTAAAAAACAGAGCTGGCTTCACCTTGGTACAGGCAATTTTTATTTTGCTTGTTTTGTCATTGCTTGGGGTCGCGATGATGCGCTTGATCGGCGTGCAAAGTTCTACCAGTGTGTTTGCATTGCAAGGAGCACGTGCTTATCAAGCTGCTCGGAGTGGCTTGGAGTGGGGTGCCGCGCAGGCTAGAACTGGCAGCCCCTGTAGCGGGACGATGACGGTTGAAAACTTCACTGTTAACGTGACTTGTTCCAATCAGTCATTTACCGAAGGGACAAGCGCCCCCTACGATGTTTACCGAATTAATGCTGTAGCAACTTTTGGTAGTTACGGTTCGCCCGATTATGTGTCGCGTCAGGTCGAAATGAAGGTTGGCTTTCCATGATAAAAAACCAGAGTCATTTTGTGGTTTGCTTGGGCATCATTTTGCTGGTTCTCTTTGGACTTGGTTCATTTGAGGTTCAAGCTGGATGTTCTCCCTTTATTGGTAGAGCTACAATCAATGAAATAGATGTCCATAACCAAAGTGTTGCTGCCGATCCCTATTTTGTCGAGATCAAGGCACTTGATAACGCCATTTTAAATTCTGTGCCGCCACTTTGGCAAAATTGGACTCTGGATATTTGTTCTGAAATTGGGGCTCTTGATGGTTCGCCCTGTCGACGGGATGTTGCCGTTAGCTCAGGGGTGCTTTTGGGCAGTTGGCTGGTTATTGACCATGACATCCTGCAATGGGATTATCTCGATCTGAATGGTGGAAATAAGCATGGGATGGAAATTGTTCTTTATGATGAAAATGGCGATATCGTTGATTATTTATCGGTAGATGGGTATAGCGTTGATGGCTCGCAGGGTTGCAGTTTTCCCTATGATACAACGTACGGTGGTGGGAACAGCTTCAATCTTGTGCGTTCGCCTGATGGCGTTGGTGATTGGGAATCTAGTGGCAGTGGTGCTTCCGGTGGCGATACTGAAAATGGTGGCAATGATCTAGTGTCAGAAGGTAGTCCAAATATGTCTGTTGCCGATACAAGTACCCCTGCTGGCAGCAGCATGATCTTTACCCTGCAATTGAGTGCAGCTAGTTCTGAGGATATTACGGTTGAGTATACGGCCCAAGATGGCACCGCAGCTGGAGGGTCAGATTATGTTTCAACGACTGGGTCGGTTACGATCCCCGCTGGAGCACTGTCGATAGATATATCGATTGATACTTTTCCTGCAGCAGCGGGAGACTCTTACTTTTATCTTGTCCTTACCGCAGTTTCGTCAAGTAATGCCACCATCTTAAATAATCTTGCCAAAGGGACGATACTGCGCGGTTTGGTCGACCATTATCGTATCGAACATACAGGTAGCGGTCTTACTTGTCAGCGTTCCAATATTATCCTTCGTGCCTGTGTCGATGCTGATTGTAGCAGTGAATACACCGACCCGGTAACGGTGACCATGGCTCCGGTGACAGCAGATCCACCAATCTGGATTGGGGGCGATACGCAAACTTTTACTGGACAGCAAACCTTTCAATTACGCCAGACCCAGCCCGGTACTGTGACTCTGGGTCTGACCAGCTCCAGCTCGGAACCGACTAATGGCTACAAGTGTTTTGACTCGGGGGTCGAAGGCGATTGCGATATCGAATTCTATCCTGCCGGGTTTA
>DAOWKG010000223.1 GCA_030639985.1 Desulfuromonadaceae bacterium | reverse complement strand
GTCTTTTGCCAGTTTTTGTCCCAAGTTTACCCGTGGGGTTGGGGTATGAAACCGTTGTGCCAGATAGCTATCTGGTGCTTGGTTTTGCTGCAGTAGTTGCAGTGCCAGAGCGCTATCACCCAACGATCCAGAGACATAGATGGCATCGTAGCACTTGGCACCATGGCGGCAAATAGCGCTACCGGTGGCGATCGTCCCCTGAATTGTTATTGAAAGCATCAGCGAATCTGGAGAACTGCAGGTATCACCACCGGCCAATGTCGCCCCATGTTGGGTTGTTTCGGACAAAAAGCCGGCGATAAAAGCTTCTATCTCTTTAACGCTTATGATTTTTGGTTTGCCGATCCCCAAGTATATCGATTGTGGTATTCCCCCCATAGCGGCAATGTCGCTGATGTTGACGGCAGCTGACTTACGTCCCAGGTCGAACATATTGGTCCAGTCGCGGTGGAAATGACTCCCCTCAATCAGGAGATCGGTACTGGTCAGCAGATCCTGATTTGCTTGCTGCGGTTGGATGGAACAATCATCACCTATCCCTAGCGATAGGTGGTCGCTGCTGCCTGCCTGTTGTTGAATCCAGTCGATCAGACCAAATTCTCCCCGATTTTTAGATGTACTGTTGCCCATACATTTGTCGTTCTATCCCCAGATTAGCTGCTTCATTGCGGCAGCGTTACACGGGAATTATTGATTAGAAAATAAGATATAGGATTGATTTTTAATATTTAATTATTATGATTTTCTCACTTGATGTCAAGCAAAGCGACCATCGAGAAAATAAAAAAGCGGCCAGCATTTTATGCTGGCCGCTCAATTTTGTTTTGGAACTGCAATGGTACGATTTATAGGTCTATTTTAGCGGACCTGCTTGAGTGTAGTCAAAATCGTCATTGTTGGTTGTGTATTTTTTGAAGTTTTCGATGAACATCCCTGCTAATTTATTAGCTGTTGCATCAAAACTATCTTTGTCCGGCCAAGCGTTACGTGGATTTAACAGTTCGGTATCGACGCCGGGCAACTCTTTGGGAATATTTAACCTAAAGAATCTGGTTTGCTCGAATTCAGCATTTTTGATGCTGCCATCAAGAATAGCATTGATGCAGGCACGGGTTGCTTTGATACTCATCCGCTCACCAACACCGTAGCCGCCACCAGCCCAACCGGTATTTACCAGATAGGCGTTAACATTATACTTGTCCATTTTTTCGCCCAGCAACTTGGCGTATGCCGTTGGGTGGAGCGGTAAAAATGCCTCACCAAAGCAAGCAGAGAAGGCGGCCTGAGGCTCAGTTATGCCCCGCTCGGTGCCGGCAACTTTAGCCGTGTAGCCGGAGAGGAAGTAGTACATTGCCTGCTCTTTGGACAGTTTCGATACGGGTGGCAACACCCCAAAGGCATCGCAGGTCAGGAAGATAATATTTTCCGGATGCCCGGCCATGAGGGTTGGTTCGTGATTGTCGATATGTTCAATCGGATACGAAACCCGGGTATTTTCGGTTTTAGAACTATCGCTGTAATCAATATTGCCCTCGGCATCAGCTACCACGTTTTCCAGCAACGCATCTCGTCTGATAGCGTTGAAGATTTCTGGCTCACTTTCGGCAGAGAGGTCAATGGTTTTGGCGTAGCAACCACCTTCGAAGTTGAAAATACCATCTTTATCCCAACCGTGCTCATCATCACCAATCAGCTTACGTTTAGAATCGGTTGAGAGGGTAGTTTTGCCGGTTCCTGACAGACCGAAAAACAGGCAAACATCGCCATCTTTACCGACGTTGGCGCTGCAGTGCATCGACAAGATCTTTTCCAGTGGCAACCAGTAGTTCATCATGGTGAAGATGCCTTTTTTCATCTCCCCGCCGTACCATGAACCACCGATGATAGCGATATTCTTTTCGATGTTGAAAATAACAAAAACTTCAGAGTTCAAGCCATGTTTTTCCCAGTTTATATTGGTAGTTCCCGCCGCATTGTAAACGGTAAAATCGGGGGCAAAGCTTTCTAGCTGCTCAGCGGTGGGACGAATAAACATATTTTTGATGAAATGGGATTGCCAGGCAATTTCGGTAATAAAACGGACCTTACGGGTTGTTTGTGGATTTGCACCACTGTAGCCATCGGCAACATAAACATCTTTGCCCGACAAATAGTCGATTACTTCGGCATGGAGTTCATCGAAAATGGCTTCACTAACAGGCTTATTGATGTTGCCCCAGGCAATATTGCCTTGTGACGGATCCTGCTGGACGAAATATTTGTCTTTCGGAGAACGGCCGGTAAATTTACCGGTATCCACCATCATGGTACCATTGGCAGAAAGCTGTCCCTCTTTATTCCTGGTTTCATGCTCAAATAATTCATCATAACTTAGGTTATGATGAACTTTGCCAACACTCTTCAGTCCCAGTCCTGCTGCGGATACATCACTCATTTGTGTTTCCCCACTTTCTGTTTTTGGTGGTCTATAGGGGTTATAAAACTTAGTTATAATCGGCTACGTTTATTAAACGTTTCCGGCCGCTAAACGGCCGAACTATACCCTAAACTTTCTTTTCAGGCAACTGTTGTGAGATAAAAAAGCTGGCTGCCTGACCGCGATAGCTTCAACTTCCGGTTCACTTTTTCCGTTACCGAAATGGAGTGACTTTGCTGGTATCGCCAATTGCTCTTTAAATGGACAGACATTAAGTATGGATAATGCAATATGTCAAATGGGGGAGGAGCTAACAATATTTTTTTGATCTGGAATTAATTTAGGCGGGTATTACTGGTGGTTTGCAAAGTTGTGCGGGGATAGCAAAGCTCTAGCGACAGATTTTTTGGGAGCGGGTAGTGTAACTTATAACCAGAATGAGGCAGCTCAATAGGCATCAATTTCTTCATTGAGTAAGGCTGGTTTGGTTGATTCTCCCCGTGAATGAGCCATGCTTTCCAGTAATATGTTCCCACCGATAGCGGCAGTTTTCTTTACCAGGTGCTCGGCAGTTTTGCCATCACGATTGCGGAATGCTTCAAGTAGTTTGTCGTGTTCGGAGACTGAAATCTCCATGCGCCCGGCAACCGATAGTGATGCCATCCGTAGGCGCCGGAACTTCATCCCTAATTGCATAATCAGTTCATATAGTTTGCTGTTATCGGCCGCTTTTAAGAAGGTCTCGTGAAATTCGTGGTGGGTTTTGTAAAATACTTTTACATCGCCAGCGGTTGCCAATTGCTTAAGTTTTTCGTTGATCGCTACCAGTTTGTTCAGTTCTTTATCGGTCATATTTTTAGCCGCCAGTTCAGCAGCGTAGCCTTCAAGAATACTTTTTATCGCGTAGTATTCCTGCACGTCCCGTTCTGACAAGGCTGCTACTACTGCTCCCTTGCGGGGGATGACCGTCAAGTATCCTTCTGATTCCAGCTGCCGGAAGGCTTCACGAATGGGGGTTCGACTGATGCCAAACCGCTCGGCCAACTCTGGTTCTGCTACCTTTTCACCCGGTTTGAGATCACCCTTAAGGATGGCTTCACGGATTGATTCGAGAATTTTTTCCCGTAAAGTTTGATGACGTTCAATCGGTTTTGTTTTCAATGTGAATCTCCATGATTCTTTATTAAGTTCTGTTAGATTGTATACTGTATACACAAGG
>DAOWKG010000172.1 GCA_030639985.1 Desulfuromonadaceae bacterium | reverse complement strand
TAAAGGTCTTTTTGGTTTAAAAACAAACAAATGGTTTTAACTTTTGACCTTCTTGGTGCCTTGGTGGCTATTAAAGGTTTTCTGTCCAACCGGATTTCCTATCGGGTGGAGGCAAATGGATAACCAGATAAAACTAAAACAAATAGCCAACCATCAACAATGCCGAATTGACACCACGGTTGTCTTTTAGCAAGTTACCATTGGAAATATGGTGGAGGCGTAATCCCAACGTCAATGCAGCACCACTTTGCAGTTGATGTTGCAATCCAATCCCCAACTGAGGATTAAAGTTTATCCGGGATCCCTGCCCATCAACTCGAAAGTCGGTATAAATTGCCCCGATCCCGGCTTCAAAATAAGGGGTAAAAGTATCAAACTGCCAGGTATCTAAATACTTTAATGCCAGCATGTCCAACGAAAACATGGTTCGCTGACGCCCATTGGTGGTCAATCCTAAATTAGCCTCAACTTTGAGGCGTAGACCATCCGGTGAACGATGGGCAAAAAAACGTTTATAATCGGCAACCATATGCCCCTGCACTATCACCATACCGATGTGACCAGGGTCATAACTACTGCCAGTCAATAGTGCTACCCCATAACGGGATGGTAGGTATTGAGACTCTTGCGCCTGAGCACAAACCGGCAGAATAAAACTAATTCCCAGTAGCAGGGCAATTATAATAATACGCATGGCACCCTCAACTGGATAAATGGATCATTCCATAATCACCACCGTTACCAAACTTCAAACAGGTAAATCCTTGCTGCTCAAGTTTTCGAGGTGACAAAACGGTTGTAGTGGTAGCACCTGCAACGGCAGGAGAAGGATAGATAGTACAATCACGCAATGACACTGCTGCCACGGCCAGATCAAACCCGGCTGCCGCCGGAAAACTGCCATAAAGGGGGGCATATGCAGCAGATTCGTAACCATTGAGAACCTGTTCATACCAGCGACCACACTCTTTATGACCATCGGCACCAATAATCAGTCCATCATTTTGGGGAAGTTTCACCGGTGAAACAGTATGATTGCCAAGTTTAACCGCATCGATATAGCCATAAGACGATTCTTCGGTAGCAGCAGTTAAAACCAGAAAGGCTGCCCCTTCGCCAGCAACGGCACTTTGTTCGGCAAAAGCAAACGGCTGCAATGGTCCTTGTTCACCGGCACCGAAAAACTCTTTGCGACAATAGCTTAAGACTTCACACGACTCATCAACTGCCCCAAACAACACTTGATCAACCCGACCCTCAGCCAACCATTGCTGGGCACTTAAAAGTGCTGACGGCACCGACATTTCGAACTGGGTCACCGTCAAACTCGGTGCGGTCGCCTCCATCTGCATCGACACATGGGCAGCGGCGGCATTATGAACTGAGTTGGAAAAATGGGTCGGGGAACTGCATGCATAGCCAAAATCGAGATAAGAGTCGAGAAACTTAAACGTGGTTTGCAAGGTGCCATAACCGGTAGCAATCACAACCCCCATCCGTGAGCGATCGGCATCCTCTAAATTAGCATCATTGATCGCCTGATAAGCACTGAGGAGGGTCATCCGGGAAAAATGATCGATGCGGCGCAACGCCCGCTTGGGGACAAACTCACTCAGGGCAGCAATTGGTGCTTGATAACCGCCATCGGCAGATATATTTTCGGGAAGAATCGCACCACTTTGTAATGCCGTGCGAAGTGCTTCGACACCGGAACCAAAAGCGCCGGTAATTCCGACTCCTTGAATTGCCATCCGCATATTAATCATCCCCTTTAGCCAGAACCAGGACGGCATTGTTGCCACCAAATGCCAACGATTCTGTCAAAGCAAAATCACCCGCAATCGCAGTATTTTTATTCACTGGGGTAGCAGGCAGTTCAGGATCAGGGGTAGTAAAACCGATACTGGCCGGGATTTCACCCCGGTTTAGACAGGCAACGGTAAATACCGCCTCAATCCCCCCGGCAGCGCCGAGCGTATGACCGGTATAACCTTTGGTCGATCCAAATGGAATTTGGGGGAAAACTTCGTTCATCACCCGGCTTTCGACCCGATCATTATCGGGGGTACCGGTTCCGTGAGCATTGACAAAAGCGATATCTGTTGCCACCAATTGTGACGTTGTCAACGCTTCGGCAATCGCCCGTTTCAAGCCGGTACCTTCGGGATGGGGTGCCGTCAGATGGTAGGCATCACACGCCGAACCATAGCCCCGCAGATAACCTTTTTTCTGTTTATCTTGGCTGAGAGCTTCACTCTCAAGGATCACTACCCCGGCACCTTCGCCCAAATTGAGCCCTTTGCGGTTTGCATCAAACGGCTTACAAGGTTCGGGAGCGGTAATCATCAAGGAGCTAAAACCAGAATAAGTCAAGCGCAACAGTTCATCAGCACCACCAGCGATAACTATATCGCAAGCCCCGGCTCTTAACCAAGCAGCGCCAATACCAATAGCATCGGTACCAGAAGAACAGGCATTAACCACCGTTTGCACCGGTCCATCCAGTTTGAGCTGGCGGGCAACTACGCTGGCGGGATTACTGCGAAGAAAACGCTCCATGATTCCCATATCGGGAGTTTCATCGCCCTCATCACCATCACCACCTTTGTAGACACGGTAAAAATCGTCGCAGTTCAGGGCACAACCAACCGTCGTACC
>DAOWKG010000345.1 GCA_030639985.1 Desulfuromonadaceae bacterium | reverse complement strand
CGCGAGCTGGTCACCGCTACCTTGTTAGCCGTAATTGCCGACAAAACCGGCTACCCGGTCGAAATGTTGGAGCTGGATATGGCGCTTGATACCGATCTCGGTATCGATTCGATCAAGCGGGTTGAAATACTTTCTGCTCTGCAGGAAAAGTTACCCGAATTACCAGCGGTACGCCCTGAGGATCTTGGGGTTTTACAGACGCTGGGCCAGATTATCGAACATTTGTGCAAAACTGAAAACCAACCGACTTCGAAGTTGGTAACTGAACCACCACAAGTGGGAATGGTTGATCGGCAGCAGGTAGCAACGGTTCTGCTCGATGTGATTGCCGATAAAACTGGTTATCCAGTGGAAATGCTGGAATTGGATATGGCTCTCGATACCGATCTTGGCATCGATTCTATCAAGCGGGTGGAAATTCTTTCGGCATTACAACAACAGTTACCCGGTACCCCAGCGATTAAACCGGAACATCTCGGGACGTTACAGACCGTTGGTCAAATTGTCGATTTTCTTGCCAGTATATCGGGGACAGAGGAACAAAAAATACCCGATAGCGATAGTGAGATAAGTGCTGCCAAGGGGATTCGCAGAGAAGTATTGCGACCAGTTATTTTGCCACAAAAGCGGGGGGCGAAAGAATTCAGATTCGCCGCTGGAGCTGAAGTCTGGATCACGACTGACGGTTCGGCATTGGCAGATTCAATCTGTGACCGTTTAACTGCCCGGCAATTGGTGCCCCGAAAAATTTCACTGAATGATATTGATAGCATTGCTATTCCCGATAATCTGGCCGGTTTGATAGTCCTGGCACCTTTAGCTGGAAGTGATGATCTGTTCCTGCGGAATTCTTTTAGATTGTTGCAACTGGTGGAACCAGCGCTACATCGAAGTACCAGACTTGGTGGCGCATTTTTTGCCACCGTTTCGCGCATGGATGGTTATTTTGGTCTAGGTAGCGGTACCATTAACGATCCTTTGTCTGGTGGCTTGGCAGGATTAAGCAAAACTGCGGCACTAGAATGGCCGGCGATTCATTGTAAAGCGTTTGATCTGGCCATGGGGATGGAGATTCTACCTACCGCAACATCATTGGTTGATGAAATATTCAGTGTTGGTACTATCGAAGTTGGTATTAGCACGCAGGGTTTACACTCTCTTGAACTGGTCGCTGAACCATTGGAAAATACTACCGGTACGGTTCCAATTGTTGCCGGTGATTTAGTGGTGATCAGTGGTGGTGCCAGAGGGGTAACTGCAGCAGTTGCAGTCGCCATTAGTGCTGCAACTCAAGCTACATTGTTGTTATTGGGACGCACTGAGGTACCAATCTCCGAGCCTAGTTGGCTCTCTGGTCTCGAAGAAGAGGGAGCGATTAAAAAAGCACTGATAGCTCAATCTGAGGTGCCGCTGAAACCACGGGACGTTGCCAATCAGTATCAACAACTTATGGCTGCTAGAGAAATTAGCTCGACGCTGGAGCGGATTCTTAATGCTGGCGGTACCGCAATTTATCGTTCGGTTGATTTGCGCGATCAATCGGCACTCAATTCTGTAGTTGCTGAACTGAGAGGGAAATATGGTGCGGTGAAGGGGATCATTCATGGCGCTGGCGTATTGGCAGATAAGTTGATTAAGGAAAAAACTCTGGAGCAATTTGAACAGGTTTATTCCACCAAGGTCGATGGCTTACGGGCACTTATCGCCGCTGCCGGTGACGATGATATAAAATTCATGGCGCTGTTTTCTTCTTCTACCGGTCGTTTCGGTCGTATTGGACAAGTTGATTATGCTGTTGCCAATGAAGTTCTCAACAAAATTGCCGATCAGCAAGCCGAAATCAGACCCGATTGCCGCGTGCTAGCCCTCAATTGGGGCCCGTGGGATGGCGGGATGGTAACTCCTGCACTGAAACAGGTTTTTGCCCAGGAAGGGATTGAGGTAATCGATCTGCAAGCTGGAGCCGATTATCTACTTGACGAACTTACAACCGCACCCGGCGGTGCAGTTGAACTGGTAATATCTGGTGGTGATGGTGAAGATGAAGTTGCCGTCTCTGAACCAAGCGAAACGTACCAGAATATCTGCGTTTCCAAGGCTTTTGATCTTGATCTTGATATCGATCAGTTTCCATTCTTACAGTCACACGTTATTGATGGTAAAGCAGTTCTGCCACTTGCGGTTATTATTGAATGGCTGGCTCATGGTGCGATTCATAACAATCCAGGCTTGAAATTTCAGGGATTTAACGATCTGCGGGTGCTCAAAGGGGTTATTGTTGAACCGCAACAGACCGTTACCCTCCAAGTGATGACCGGCAAAGCTATCAAAGGTGATGGTGTGCATGTGGTTCCGGTTGAGCTTTCGGGATTTGATAAGCAGGGCAGGGTGGTTGCTCATGCGCGGGCAAGAATCGTCCTTGCTTCCCGGTTGCCGGAACGAAAACCTGCTTTAGCCGCACTGGAATTGCCAGAATATCCCCATTCGAGTGATGAAATTTACCGTTCCGACCGGCTGTTCCATGGTACCGATTTTCACGGTATTCGTGAAGTTACCGGCGCTTCAAATGCTGGTATCAGTGCCTTGGTAAACCGATCACCATTGCCTGGCAAATGGATTAAACAACCGTTACGGAACTCCTGGCTTGCCGATCCGCTGATATTGGACAGCAGCTTTCAGATGTTAATTCTCTGGAGTTTTGAACAATACCAGGCTGGTTCTTTGCCGGTATTTACCGGTCGCTATCGCCAGTATCAAGCGCAGTTTCCCAAAACCGGGGTCGAGATCAGGGTACAATTGACCAAGCAAAATAATAATCGAGCAGTTGCAAATATCGATTTTGTTGATCCGATTGATGGACAATTGGTGGCGAGAATTGAAAATTATGAATGTGTCATAGATGCATCTTTGAATGCGACTTTTCAACGCAACAAGTTGATAGGTGTTGCTTAAAACATAGTTAGCCACCAAGGACACCAAGAATATCAAAATCGGTTTTTTTGTTTTTAAACCATTAAAAGCCTTTCTTGGCGATCTTGGTGCCTTGGTGGCCATTAGTCTTTGCTTGAATTATTGTGAATTTCCTTTTTTTACGAGAACATTAAATATATGTTGCCTGAAAAATCTGTTGCAATAGTCGGGGTCGGTGGGTTGTTTCCCAATTCACCGACCCTGGATCGTTTCTGGGAAAACATTGTCGGTAATGTCAATACTGCCCGCCGACCACCTGTTGACCGCTGGCTTTTGCCGGTAGATGAAATTTATGACCCTCAGGTTGGTGCTGCTGATAAGGTCTACTCACAAAAAGGGTGCTTCCTCGATGATGAAGCTGACACGATGCAAATTCCCGGTCTCGATATTGATGCCGATTTTCTGCATTCCCTCGATCCGATGTTTCGCTTGTTGTTGCAGGTTGGACAACAGACCTTTAATTCAGCCATAACCGAAAAAATAGATCGCAGTCGTGCCGGAATTATTATTGGCAATCTGGCGTTGCCGACCGAAAAAGCATCTGCGTTAGCACGAAATTATCTTGGTAAAATATTTGTCGAAAAACTCTCAACCACAGAATTGTCATTTGATGAAGCAAATGTTGCCCCGATTAACCATTATGTCGCCGGACTTCCAGCTGGTATCCTT
>DAOWKG010000318.1 GCA_030639985.1 Desulfuromonadaceae bacterium | reverse complement strand
TGTGGAACATTACCGAGAATCTGCTGGCGAACGCCATCGGTAAAACCGGTCATCACCGCCAGAACCAGAATCAGAGCCGCAACGCCAAGGGTAACCCCGGCAATCGAAATAAAAGATATAACCGAAATAAAGGTCTGCTTCCGCTTGGCACGCAGATAGCGGAAGCTGATAAACCATTCGTAGGACATAGAACTCCAAGAACAGGTGAGGAGTAAAAGATCCTGAACTTACACCTAACTCCGCACAGCTTCTAACTAATTACTGCACGTAATTGCGGAAATAGAATTACGTCGCGGATCGATGCAGAATTGGTCAACAACATCACCAGACGATCGATGCCAATCCCCTCACCTGCAGTTGGAGGCAAGCCATATTCGAGCGCGCGGATATAATCCTCATCCATCTCATGCGCTTCTTCATCGCCAGCCGCTTTTTCTTCAAGCTGTTGTAAAAATCGCTCTTTTTGGTCAATCGGGTTGTTCAGCTCGGAAAAAGCGTTAGCAAGTTCACGACCAACGATAAATAATTCAAATCGATCTACCACTTCAGGATTCAGATCATTTTTACGTGATAATGGCGAAATTTCGGTTGGATATTCGGTGATGAAGGTTGGTTGCCATAATTTTGGTTCAACTACCTCGTCAAATATTTCTGCCAACAACTTACCATGACCAATTCTGCCATCGAGTTCCAAACCAATTGATTGGGCATAGGCAAACGATTTATCACGGTCAAAAAGATCTTCCATCGCAATAGAGCCATACTTGACAATTGACTCCTTCAAGGTTAAACGATCCCATGGCGGGGTCAAATCAACCTCTTTATCGCCATAAGGGATAACCATGCTGCCACAAATCTTATTGGCGACATGACTGATTAACTCTTCGGTAAAGTCCATCAAATCATCATAAGTTGCATAGGCGCGGTAGAATTCCATCATCGTAAATTCAGGATTGTGCTGGATTGAAATCCCTTCATTCCGGAAGTTACGATTGATCTCAAACACCCGATCGAAACCACCGACCACCAGACGCTTCAAATATAACTCCGGTGCAATCCGTAAAGACAGATCCATATCCAAGGTATTATGGTGAGTGACAAACGGTTTGGCAGTTGCCCCGCCAGCAACTTGATGCATCATCGGCGTTTCAACTTCAAGGTAATCGTTATCGAGCATATAATCACGGATCAGACCGATAATCCGACTGCGCTTACGAAATACTTCACGCACCTCGGGATTAGCAATCAAATCGAGATAGCGCTGGCGATAGCGGGTTTCAACATCGGTCAAACCATGCCATTTTTCGGGTAATGGTAAAAGCGATTTAGTCAGTAAACGAATTTCTGATGCTCGCAACGAAAGCTCATCGGTCTTGGTACGAAATGGAGCACCAACAACACCGATTATATCACCGATATCAAACTTCTTAAACTGGTCAAAAAACTTTTCGCCAATCTGATTGCGGGCAACATATATCTGCATCAAACCGCTTCCATCCTGCAGTTGCAGAAATGCAGCTTTACCAAAATCGCGTCGTGCCATAATCCGGCCACCAATGCGATACTCGACCTCAGTCTCTTCCAGCTTTTGTTTATTATCAGCCCCGTGAGCTTCATGTATCTGCTGGGCATTATGGGTTACGGTAAAATCGTTCGCAAACGGGTCAATACCAGCGGCTCGAAAAATATCTAGCTTGGCTCGCCGTTGTTGTAATAGTTCGTTCAGTTCTTCCATAATAACAATCCTTAGCTGTTCAATTTGGTGCAGCAAGATAACCTCTGTACCGAGGTTTCGTCAAGGCAGAAAGGGATTCTGGCTACAAACCCTCAAACGACATCAATGCCGCACGAAAAGCTACTGGCATCCGGCAGGGTTTCCGCGTTTCATAGTTAAAACAAATCAACGGCGTTTCCCCTTCAGCGGTCAATTCGCCATCACGTTCAACCCGATACGCCATCACCCAACTGGAACGTTTCAACTGCTTCGATTTAACCCCGATGCCCAATTGATCGCCAAGAAACATCTCTTTACGAAAATAAACCTGTGCTTCGGGCATAATAATTCCACAACCACCAAGATCAATCTCAGAATAAGGGCCAAGTTCTCCCAGATAGCCTATCCGGGCATCCTGAAAAAAATTCAACACCGCTGAATTGGCAACATGACCACCATAATTGATATCGGCAACCCCAACCCGATAGGAAAACTGATACTGAAAATCATCCATGCTATGCTCCATCAATGTTGGCATGAGGGGCAAAAAAATGTTGATCGCTGCCCGAGCCGCTGACTATGGAGAGGGTGGCCACAGACCACACAAGGCTCACCACTGCGACCATAAACTTGCAGCTGTTGTTTAAAATAACCGGGCTTACCATCTGCCTGACTGAAATCGCTGATCGTAGTACCACCAGCTTTTATTGCCTGAGCCAAAATCTCTTTAATCGCTAGCACTAACGTCTGGTAGCGCTCCAGCCCGACTCTACCAGCAGCCCTATCAGGCCTGATGCCAGCACGAAATAGTGCTTCACTGACATAGATATTACCCACCCCGACTACCGTTTTTTGATCCATAATAAACTGCTTGATCGCTTGCTTTTTGCCTCTGGCTAAATGGTAAAGATAATCCCCATTAAAATTGTCGGTAAGGGGTTCCGGTCCAAGCCGGCAAAGCAATTTATGCGCGTGTGGGTCGGCAGTAGTATAAATAAATGCCCCAAACTTGCGTGGGTCGGTCAATCTCAGACACTGGCCGTTGGAAAAAATCAAATCGACATGATCGTGCTTCTTTTCGGTAGTCCCGGCAGGGGTTATCCGTAAACTTCCCGACATCCCCAAATGGATAATTATGGTTCCCCGATCACAATGTAATAATAAATATTTCGCCCGGCGCTCAACGGCATTGATTTTTTGTCCGGGGAGCAACAGACAGATGGATTGATCAAGGGGCCAGCGCAGCTTAGCGGTTCGCAATACACACTCAAGAATGGTGCAATCAATAATATGCGGAGCGATACCGCGACAGGTAGTTTCTACTTCTGGAAGTTCTGGCATGATTAAAAACGAATCTT
>DAOWKG010000268.1 GCA_030639985.1 Desulfuromonadaceae bacterium | reverse complement strand
AATAAGATCAGTTATTTAAACTTGGATCAGTCGTTGTTGGGGGATGCCGTCAGTCTGATCGGTGCACCCCGACGAATGAATATCGGTGATCATTCCCATATTGTTATGGATCAGTAGTCGGTAACCGGAGAGGCTTTTAACGGAGAGACGCAGAGAACGCTGAGAAGAGCAAAAGCTAAAAGCAATTTGCCGCCAAGGCACCAAGGACACCAAGGACACCAAGGACACCAAGGACACCAAGGACACCAAGGACACCAAGGACACCAAGGACACCAAGGACACCAAGAAGTACTTTGGTCTAGGTTAAATCAAAGACAATGTTTTGATTTTCTTGGCGCTCTTGGTGCCTTGGTGGCTAACAAGCTGTTATAGATGGTTTTCTCTCCGCCTCTCCGTTAAAATGGTTGGCCCTAAAAAACGAACAGGAATAAAGCAAAAATGGAATATCAACAATATCTCCCCTATATAATCCCGCCGATTCTGGGTGGCATAATCGGTTATGTAACCAATTATATCGCTATCAGGATGCTGTTTCGGCCACTTCGTGCCTGGCATATTGTCGGTATTCGGGTGCCTTTGACACCGGGGATTATCCCGGCAAAACGGGGTGAACTGGCAGTTCGAATGGGGGAGATGGTTGGCGAACATTTATTGACCGCTGATGATGTTGGCCGGGCGTTTGCAAAGGATTCAATCCAGCGAGAACTGCGTTTGACGGTGACAGATAAGCTTGGCTCTTTTCTTGATCGTGAACTTGGATCTTTGGAATCTTTGATTCCCAGCCATTTTCGTCCGCGCTTTCATGAGTTAATCGGCTTGTTTCAGGCGAAAATCGTCAAACTAATCTTTGATTATATCAATGGTGAACAATTTGAACAAAAGCTCCGTGATTACTTACAGCAACAAACGGATAAACTGCTAGAACGTGATCTTGCCAGTTTTTTAACGCCAAAGCAGTATCAAGCCGCGCAGGAACATCTCGATAGTAAATACAGTGCTTTTTTTCAATCACCCGAAACTGCCGGGCTGATTGGTGATTATGTTGACCGCAAAACGGGGCAATTGTTGGCAACTGACTTGCCGTTACGTGAGCTGTTGCCTGCCGATCTGGTCGAATTGCTCTTAACCCAGTTAGAAAAAGAGATGCCGCCATTGGCAGAAAAATTTGGCGGGATGCTTTACGACCCGACATTTCGTGCCCGGATGGTGAAAAAAGGGAAACAGGCGATCGATTCATTCCTCGATTCCCTTGGCGGCTTGGCAGGGCTTCTCAGTGGTTTTATGGATCTGAACAAAATTTACGATAAGATTCCCGAGTTTCTCGACAAGGCGGGAGATGAAATCGCTGACTGGCTCAAAGATGAGAAAACCCAGCAACAGTTGGCAAAATTATTACGTGAACGTGCCGATGGCATGTTGGATCGCTCTTTAGCCAGTTATGTAGAAAAAATGCCTTATGAAAAAATTGAAGGGGTGCGGCAGTTTATCAAGGGGCAGGTTGTCGGTACCATCCAGTCACGTAAAACTATCGATACTGCCCTCATTTTGACCGAAAGTGCCGTTGATAGCCTCAAAGATCGACCCTTTGCCGAGTTGCTAAACCGGGTATTGCCAGAAAATGGTTTGGAGTTTGGTCGGGAGCGGTTGGCAGATACCTTGCTGGAAGCGATCCGCTCACCTCAGGCACGGATAGCATTGGAAACAATCCTGGTTGAGCAAAGTAACCAATGGCTCTCCCACAAACCGCTCGGGTTATTATCGGCACGTTTGCCCGGGGATCTGCGTCAGGAGCTTGAAAGCAGTAGCTGTCAATTGATTGAGGAGATGTTGAAAAAAGAAGCTCCCCGGTTGGTGGAAACCCTCAATGTCAGACAGATGGTTGAGGAAAAAGTGAACAGCCTCGATCTGTTGCAGGTGGAAGATTTACTGATGGGGATAATGAAGGAACAGTTCAAATACATTAACCTGTTTGGTGCTCTACTCGGGTTTTTGATCGGGTTTATAAACATTCTGGCTTTTCAACTGATGTAGTGGCATCGCTTATATATTGATCTCGATATCAACCAGCAATTTTTGAAGCAAAAACCAAATTTCATGCTTTAACCGGGAGAACCCAACCATTTTTTCACGCTACGGTTTAGCCAAAATCAGCCTTACAAATACACTTCAGATCGGTGCCTTTTTGTTGTTACTCACAGGGTGTTATCTGGGGTTGATGCAAGGGGCTGAGAATCTTGGTTATAACTGGCAGTGGCAGCGGGTGCCTCGTTATCTGATTAAAAGTTCTGCTGACGGTTGGCAGTTCGGACCATTATTGCAAGGACTTTGGCTGACGCTGGAAATTACCTTCATCAGCCTGATTCTTTCCCTGACCATTGGCCTGATTTCAGCATTGATGCGCTTGTCATCCAGCCCCATGTCTCGTGGAATCGCCTGGATTTATCTGGAACTTATTCGAAACACTCCACTTCTGATCCAAATCTTCATTATTTATTTTGTTTTTGCTCCGATCTTTGACCTTGGCAGGTTCGCCGCTGCGATATTGGCACTTAGCCTGTTCGAAGGCGCATATGCTTCTGAAATTATTCGTGCCGGAATTCTGGCAATCCCTGCCGGTCAATGGGATGCAGCTGCGGCGCTGGGGATGTCAAGAGGGCAAAGTTACCGCAACATTATTTTGCCGCAAGCGTTACGGCAAATGATCCCACCGTTGACCAGTCAGGGAATTTCACTGGTTAAAGACTCGGCATTGGTTTCTACCATCGCAATTTATGATTTAACCATGCAGGGGCAGCAGATCATTGCGGAAACTTTTTTATCGTTCGAGATCTGGTTTGTGATTGCGGCAATTTATCTGGCGGTAACCACAATCTTGTCAATTTTGGTAAAATATTTGGAGTATCGTCTTTCAGCCTAAGCTAAACAGGAGAACATCATGAAAATACGGATCGTTTTGGCTCTATTGTTCCTCTTAACCGTTGTAGTTACCCCATTATGGGCAAAAAATTTGCGCCTTGATCTAGTGCAGGCTGGGACCATTGAACAAGTTATTGAAAAAAATAAGTTGCGAATCGGATTTTCAACCTTTGTCCCCTGGGCAATGAAAGATAAAACCGGTGGATATATTGGCTACGAAATTGAGGTCGCAAAGCAGCTGGCAAAGGATATGGGGGTCGAAGCGGTATTTATTCCGACCAAATGGTCGGGGATCATTCCGGCGCTGCTGACCGGTAAGTTTGATATTATTATCGGTGGAATGGGGATTACTCCAGCTCGAAACCTCAAGGTCAATTTTAGTGATCCATACGAATTTTCGGGCATGTCAATAGTTGCAAACAGCAAGCTTGCAGCAGGAAAAGACAATCTTGAGGCTTTCAATAATAGTGATACGACAATTGTTGCACGAATCGGAACAACTGCAGCGGTAGCAGCAAAGAAGTATTTGCCCAACGCTACCTTGCGGTTGTTTGATGATGAAGGACAAGCAATACAGGAAGTTCTTAATAATCGTGCCGCAGCAATGGTAGCGTCGCAACCATTTCCCGAATATAGAACCCTGAAATATGGCCCCAAACTTTATTTACCGTTAGCCGGTAAAACCTTCACTAAAGAACCAATCGGATTCGCTATCCGCAAAGGAGATGTCGATTTTCTCAATTTCTTGAATAACTGGATTCGGGTGAAAAACAGTGATGGTTGGCTGCAGGAGCGCTACGATTATTGGTTTACTACTCAAAAATGGAAAAATCAGGTTCAGTAGGGGGTGGTTTTGTTTGCGAATTACCGTCCCCGTGTGACGCAGCCGGAGTGGAACAGCTGATTTGAGAAAAAGATGGGCAAATGTTTGAGCGAAGCGAGTTTTTGCCCCTCCTCAAAGCGGCTGTTTCATGGAGGGAACCCGCTAGCGACGGGCAAGGAGGTCGGGTGCCTTTTTCTGCTTACTCTTTTGTGGCACAACAAAAGAGTAAGGTGCCGAGCGGGGGCGCAACCCCGCGACCTTGAAGTTGTTACTGTTGTTGAAGAACACGTAACGTTTGGAGTTTAACTTTTGTTACCACATCGCCAATCCCGCTGGGGACAACTCGATACAGCGCTGTTGTTACTATTGTTAGTAGCGGTTGCCTATTTTGGTTATAAAATCAATATTGGTCTGCAATACCAATGGCATTGGCAGGTTATACCGCAATATCTGGTCCGGCACGATGCCGCTAGCGGTTGGGTGCCAAACCTGTTGTTGTTAGGTCTAATGACGACAATCAAACTCAGTTTTTGGAGTCTGATTCTAGCCCTCCCCATAGGTCTACTAGCGGGACTGCTGCGAACCAGTTTGCACCTGTTCAATCGCTTGTTGGGTAGTACCTATGTGACGTTATTGCGTAATCTACCCCCATTAGTACTGGTCTTTATTTTCTATTTTTTTATCAGCGATCAAATTCTTCCACTTCTCAACATTACCGAGCAATTGGCAACTGCACCGATGTGGTTACAGCAGCTAGCACAATTATTGCTGGTATCACCAGATCAACTTGAAGCTTTCATCGCTGCTGTTATTACGTTAGCACTGTTCGAGGGAGCCTATATTGGTGAAATTGTTCGAGCCGGAATCAATGGGGTGGAAACTGCTCAATGGCAAGCGGCGCAGGCACTGGGGATGAAGCGTTGGCAAGTTTTACAGCATGTGGTGTTACCACAAGCATTTCAGCGCATGATTCCACCTTTGGCGGGGCAAGCAATTTCAACCATCAAGGATTCGGCAATTGTTTCGGTTATCTCAATCCAGGAACTAACCTTTCAAGGGATGGAGTTGATGGCGGCTACCTATCTCACTTTCGAAATCTGGATCACCATAACCGCCCTCTATTTTATATTAACTTATGGCTGCTCATGGTTGGCAGGACGGTTAGAATTGCACCTGCGCCAACCTTTATCGTAACTAAAATTAGCTGTTTTGAGAAAGTAATTGGTGATTATGGCGAATCTGCTGTTAATGCTAATAAAGGTCAACGGCAGATTTGACCCCGCTAGCACAGTCACTCTCCCAAACGGTACCCGATTCCGTGGACGGTTAGGATGATTTTTGGATTAGCTGGGTCGGATTCAATTTTTTTGCGGAGCTGGGCAATATGTTGATCGAGGGTACGGGTGGTGCCAAAATAATCGATTCCCCACGCCGTGTTCAGTAATTCATTGCGATCAATGACTTGATTGGGACGACAGAAAAATGCTTCCAGTAGCTTTAATTCTCGTGGCGTCAGGCGGATGTGCTGACCATCCCGTTCTAACCGGTAGTTCTTCCGATCAACCACAATCGAACCGAGGGAAAACTGGTCGGGGACTGTTGGCTTGAGAGGAACTCCGTTCTTCTGGCTGCGGCGTAAAACTGCGGTAATCCGGGCGCGCAATTCATGTAATCCGAATGGTTTAGTGACGTAGTCATCAGCTCCCAGTTCCAGCCCGACCACCTTGTCAATTTCCTCCCCTTTGGCGGTCAGCAGGATGATCGGGGTGTAGTTATCGTGTTTACGGATTTCCCGACACAGATCGTATCCGCTTAGTTCTGGCATCATCACATCTAAGAGCATGAGATCGGGTTTTTCTTGTTGATATGCTTGGAGTGCCAATGCGCCATCAGCACATGGAATTACCCGGTAGCCTTCGATTTCCAGCAAGTCGATTAATCCTAATCGCAATTCACTATCATCTTCGGCTACTAGAATAGTTGTCTCGATCATCTATTTTCTCCCTGCTGCTGGTAAACATAGTTCAAAGCAACAACCGTTACCGCTAACGGGACAATGAGTGAGGGTGCCGCCCAGCCCTTCCGCTAGCTGGCGGGCAATACTTAAGCCCAATCCAGAACCCTGCTGGCGGGTGGTGAGTGAATTGTCAATCCGGTAAAATTTGGCGAAAATTTTGTGGTGCTGATCGTTCGCGATCCCCGGCCCCCAATCCCGTATACGCAACAGAATATTGTTTTGGTGGCGTTCCAGTTCAAGTTGTAGTTTTTTTCCGCTGCAGCCATATTTAATCCCATTATCAAATAAATTGAGGATGATCTGTTCCAGAGCATCACGGTCACTATCTAGCTCAATGGGTGCATCAGGCAGGTTCATTTCGAGCGTCAGGTCGACTTCGTCAAGACGTGGTTGGAGTTGTTCCGTCAGTTCTTGCAGGAATAAATTAAGGTTAAGCTTACTTTGGTGATAATTGCGTCGACCTTGTTCTAAACGGCTGAAATCAAGGACATTGCTGACCAATCTGCTTAAGCGTTGGCTTTCTCTGATGATCGTTTGCAGGTAACGGTGTTGTTTTTGTTCATCCTTGATTTTTCCTTCACCCAGCAATTCAGCGTACATCCTGATGGTTGTAAGTGGGGTCTTCAGTTCGTGCGAGACATTGGAAACAAAGGAGGTTTTTTGGGCGGCGTCCCGGTGATTTCGATACGCTTGCCAAAGGAGCAGCGAACCACCGAGTAAGATGGCAATGATAAACGTCCCAATCAGCAATGTCCCAATCAGCATAATGGTACTGCTTGAATTGCCAACTCTTTGGTCGCTATATGCACCGACCTGCCAATGGGGCAGACTGGCAATGGTTACCAGTGCGAGGGGTGAACTTTGTGGCAATACTTCGAAACTGCCGATTTGGTGGAAGATGTCGCCATTGCCATCTAGTAACGCATAGCTTTCATTGCTGTCAGTTGGTTGTGGCAGGTTGCCCAGTAAACGACTGAGTAGTGCCATCATTTCTACTTCAACCCCATAACGGAGGATATTTCCGTTTGGTGCTGCCCATCCCAGCAGGTGCAACTGGTCATCAGAATACCAGCTTCGCCATCCGGATTGGCCTCTAATCGGCGCAGTTTGTCCTTTGGTTTCCAGTGTCATTCCAGCTGAGGGGGTTGAAACTGCTATATCATAGCGGTCAGATCGTGATGCGAGTGTAGGAGCTTGTTTAGCTAACCGGCGTAGCTCCCGACGTTCGGTGAGGATGGTACTGGAAGGAACAGAAACTTGAGTT
>DAOWKG010000103.1 GCA_030639985.1 Desulfuromonadaceae bacterium | reverse complement strand
TTCACTAGCAGACTATCGGGCTATCAATGAACTAGCTGCTAGAATGTACAATATAACCCGAAAGGCCATGACCATGATCACCGGAAATGAAATTCGTGCCCGTTTTCTAAAATACTTTGAGGATCGGAAGCACACCATTGTCTCTTCATCTTCCCTGGTTCCTCACAATGATCCCACCCTGCTGTTCACCAATGCCGGGATGAATCAGTTTAAGGACTGTTTTCTAGGTGATGAAAAACGCGCCTACGTACGGGCGGTCACCTCACAAAAATGTGTCCGCGCCGGTGGTAAACATAATGACCTCGAAAATGTTGGCCGCACCGCCCGCCATCACACTTTTTTTGAAATGTTGGGGAACTTCTCATTTGGTGACTATTTTAAACAGCAGGCCATTGCTTATGCCTGGGATTTTTTAACGGTAGATATGGGGCTGGATAAGGATCGTCTCTATGTTTCGGTCTATACCGATGATGATGAAGCGGCCAACATCTGGCACAATCAAGAGGGAATTCCCCGCGAGCGGATCTTCCGTTTTGAAGAAGATAACTTTTGGTCTATGGGTGATACCGGTCCTTGTGGCCCATGTTCAGAAATATTCTATGATAATGGTGCTGAAATTGGCTGTGATTCACCTGACTGTACGGTTGGTTGTGACTGTGATCGTTACATGGAAATCTGGAATAATGTTTTTATGCAGTTCGACCGTCAACCCGACGGGACTCTGGTACCATTGCCGAATCCGGCTGTGGACACCGGCATGGGCCTGGAACGTCTTGCTACGGTAATGCAGGGGGTTAAATCAAACTATGATACCGATCTATTTCGGATAATTATTGCCAATATTGAAAAACTCTCTGGCAAAGTATATGGCGAAAATAACGAAAATGATGTTTCTATGCGGGTTATGGCAGATCATAGTCGTGCCACCGCTTACCTGATTGCCGATGGGGTTTTACCTTCCAATGAGGGGCGTGGTTATGTTTTGCGCCGGATCATGCGCCGCGCAATGCGCCATGCCAAAATGTTGGGATTCGAAAATCCGATCCTCTACAAAACGGCAACCTTTGTCCTCGAATCGATGGCGACAGCGTACCCGGAAGAGGCTAAGCGGAAAGAATTTGTTGCTTAAGTAGTCGAGAACGAAGAGGAACGTTTTATCCAGACCTTGGGCAATGGCTTGCGGATATTGCAGGAAGAGATAGCCCAATTGGCAGCAGCAAAAGCAACCGTTATCCCCGGTGAGACTATTTTCAAACTCTACGATACTTACGGTTTTCCGGTTGATTTGACTGCCGATATCGTTGAAAAGGATGGCTACAGCCTTGATGAAGCTGGTTTTGAATCTTGTATGGAGCAGCAGCGAGCCAAAGCCAGAAAGCACTGGAAAGGTTCTGGTGAAGAAGCAGTTTCGGTAATCTATAAACAACTGCTGGAACAGGGGCTTAAAACTGAATTCAGCGGTTATACAAAGGTGGAAGATTTTGGTGAAGTTCTGGCCTTAATCCATCAAGGGGAACTGGTACAACAATCAAGTTGCGGTGAAACGGTTGAAGTCATTACCGCCACAACCCCGTGTTACGGTGAGTCTGGTGGACAAGTTGGTGATACCGGAACTATAACCACCACTGATGCTAGTTTGCGAATCATCGAAACCAGAAAACCATTGTCCGATCTTTATGTCCATGTGTGTGAGGTTGTTACCGGGGCGATCACTACTAAAACGCGGGCTACTATTAAGGTTGATGTGGCGCGGCGGCAACAGATAATTCTTAATCATACCGCTACCCATCTGTTACAAGCAGCCTTACAAAATCAATTGGGCGGCCATATCAAACAGGCAGGTTCTCTGGTTACCCCGGAACGGCTAAGGTTCGATTTTAGCCATTTTTCACCTGTTACCGCTGAAGAATTAAGCAAAATTGAAATCGAAGTTAATCAGCAAATCCGTAATAATGCCCAGGTTGAAAGTCGGGAAATGAGTGCTGATGCCGCTCGTGATGCCGGTGCTATGGCACTGTTTGGTGAAAAATACGGTGATGTGGTTCGGGTCGTAAATATTGGTGCTTACAGTATGGAACTATGTGGCGGTACCCATGCCAGTGCGGCTGGAGATATCGGTCTTTTCCGGATTTTGAGTGAGGGCGGCATTGCTGCCGGGGTGCGTAGAATTGAAGCGGTAACTGGTGCCGCAGCTCTGAATCAGGTACAGCAACAGCAACAGTCACTGCAACGATTGGCCGATCTGGTTAAAAGTGATCCCCAAAAGTTAGAGGCACGGTTGGAAAAACTGCTGGAACAACAAAAGGAGATGGGCAAAGAGTTGGAGCAGTTGCAGGCAAAGGCCAATGCCAATCGTAGTGGAGAATTGATCGAACAGGTACAAGAAATTGACGGGATTAAGTTACTGGCGGTGAAGCTCCCCGGAGTTGACGGCAAGGGTCTGCGTGATTTTTCTGATCAGCTGCGTGACAAACTTGGTTCCGGAGTTCTGGTGTTGGTAACAGATGCTGGCGGCAAGGTTGCTATTCTTGTTGCTGTCACCAAAGATCTTACCGATCGGGTCAAAGCTGGAAACTTGATAAAGCCGCTGGCTGCTATTGTTGGCGGGCGTGGTGGTGGTCGTCCAGATTTGGCTCAAGCTGGTGGCTCCGATATTGAAAAAATTGAAGAGTTACTGCAAGCGGCTCCAGTACAGCTGCAGCAGCTGTTGAATGGTTAAAAGTTGCTCCTGAGTTCAAAATAAAGGGGCTGTTTGGGTGGTGTTGGCAGCCGCCGAGAACTAATTATGAAATGGTGTAATTATGGGTGGTCAGCCAAATAAAGATCCTCTCCACGGGGTAACGTTGGAACAGATAGTGGTGACTTTGGTCGACTATTATGGTTGGGAAGAGCTGGGGGAAAAAATTGAGATTAATTGCTTTAACAGCAACCCATCTATAAAATCGAGCCTTAAGTTTTTGCGCCGCACGCCATGGGCCAGAACGAAAGTTGAAAATTTGTATCGGGAGATAATAAAAAATGATTTACTATAAAAGTTTCGGATCATGGATGCTCTGAAAATTAACGACTCTATTGCTCTCCCCAGTTATGAGATCGAATTAAGTGCCATCCGTTCTCATGGTGCCGGTGGCCAAAATGTTAACAAGGTGGCCACAGCGATCCATCTCCGTTTTGATATTCGCAATTCAAGTTTGCCAGAATTTCTAAAATATCGGTTATTGCATGGTTCGGATCAGCGCATAAGTAAAAACGGTATTGTCATCATCAAGTCGCAACAGTCCCGCAGTCAGGAGCAAAATCGTAGGCATGCTCTACAGATGTTGCAAATACTGTTGCAGTCAGCTTTGATAATTCGCAAGCCACGAAAAAAAACCCGGCCGAAGAAAGGGGCAATTGAGAAACGGATCCGCCAGAAAAAACAGCGGAGCCAGGTGAAAGGGTTGCGGCAAAAAGTTACCGACTAATCTATCGCTACTACTTCGAGTTGAAAATTCAGAGTTTTTCCTGCCATTGGGTGGTTGGCATCAAGGATAACTTGACCAGCATCTATCGCTTTAACCGTTAGTAATAGTGGGGTTCCATCTTCCATTTCAGTTTGAAATTGTTGTCCAATCTCAGGGGTTAAACCTGTGGCAAATTGATCGGGATCGGCAGGAAAAACCATCTCATGATTGTATGGTCCGTATGCTTCGTTCTCTTCTAAGCGGACTTCCTTGGTGTCGCCAACCTGCATCCCGATTACCGCTTTGTCAAAACCGCCGATAACTTGTCCTGAACCAACTTCAAATTCTAACGGTTTGGTATCTAGTGACGAATCAAAAATTTCACCATCATCAAATTTCCCCGTATAGTGAATTTTTACTTTGCTGCCTGTTGAAACTGTCGGCATCGTCGCTCCTGCTAAGATTTGCTAAATTGATTGTGGTGAATTTTTACATCTCGTAATGATTCTCGAGGATGACCGGGAATGTTCTCTGCTGGATAACCGATGCCTATTACGATTGGAACTTCCATCCCGGCAGGAAGGTCAACTAGATCACGGACATATTCTGAAGCACTTAATTCTTTATTGTGAGGCCGTAAGCGCAATTGCGCCCAACAACTTTTAAGTCCCAACTGTTCAGCCGCTAATTGGAGAATGATTGCGGCAATGGCGCTATCTTCAATCCAGACATCTGAAACTTCGGGGTTGGCAGCTATAATAACTGCTAGCGGTGCCGAAGCAATAAAAGCGGCACCATTGGGTTTTGCTGTGGCTAAAGCGGCTAATATCTCGGAGTCATCAACCATAATAAATTCACATGGTTGGAGATTTCTTGAGGTCGGAGCACGGAGTAAAGCTTCGCTTAACTGCTCAATTTTCTTGGTTTCGACAGGGAGCTGTTTGAATTCTCTTATACTGCGACGTTGTTGTAATAAATCTAGCATCAAGAAACACCTTCGGTATTGCCAGTTGAAACCCGCCCGATAAGCTGATACACCATGTCCAGCATAGTAGCAAGTGAGCACTCTGACATCTTAACCACTCCGAGTAGATAATTATCAATGCTGAATACGTAGAATTCATCCATATTTTCTTGAGCAAAACTGACATAGCAACAGTAGCCGAACCCCATAGATTCCATAATGTCAACCGACAAGACATTGCTGGTCTGCATTAAGGCGGAATATTTTTTCGGGTTCGCCAGCGTTTGAGCAATTTGCGTTCCGTCCTTTCGAATCAGTACACAGCCAGCTATTCCATTAATCTGACTAACCCGATCAACAAAATCTTTTGCATTTGCCATGGTTGATTACCCTTTCTGGAACTCTTTTAGTGCTGACGCAATAAGTTGGTTATACTTTTCTATTTTGTTGACATCAATGATCTCCTGATTAATCAGTTTGATCAATTCATCTATGCGAGAATAATTTGCGGCCCCTTCCGCAGTCCATTTTTCAATAACTTCGGCGAAAATAAATTCGGCCATTGGCCCAAGAATCTTACCCAGGCCACTCTCCAGTTGCGCAAAAAGGTCTTCCAGCCCCTCATCCTTTCCAGCTTGCGGTGTAGGCGTTGGTGTTGGGGCCGGTGTTGGCGCTACTGCTGCTGTGCTTGTGGTAGCAAAATTGCTCGATTTAAACTCATCTTGAAGCAGATTAAGTGACATATTCAGCAGGTTGTTGTTAAATGTTGGCTCACAGATAACAAATAAAATTATACTTTTATCCAATGCTCGTGCAACTACTACCGATTCATCAAAATTCAAGGTGATATCGGTTAGATCGCTAAAACTCATCTGCCCGGCGGCGTAGAGTTTAAGTAGGTGATTACCAACTACAAGTAAGCGTTCGGGTTTAAAAAAAGCTGGTAGGTTGGTCGCTTTAAGACCTTCGTCGGCAGCTACGATGCTGGCACCTACTACCCCGGGAATAGCCTTAAGCTCATCAATTAAATTTATCATTTGTCTATCCTCTTCTAGGTGGCATATGCCACCAGCAGTTATTTAATTGTCAATATGTTGCTCTATCTCAGCGCCAACTTGCTGTGCCCGTGCTCCCGGTTTTAATTTAGCCAGAACGCTATATTGTTGAATATGTAGCAATACATATCTATTTCTCCCAACACTATTGAAGGTGACAAAGCGGCAGCCACCATTTTTCAGATCGTCTGCCAAGGCAATAATTAATTTATCAAAATTAGCTAAGTCAACTTCGCCAAGTGAACATCTCCCCGCATTTTTATCTACCAGTTGGTTGTTTTTATCAAAAATTGCGTATTCTTGGACGGCAGCGAGTTTAGTTAGAATGTTGGCCAGTGGTTTGTGAATTGTTGCTACCGACTCACCTTCCTCAATTGCTACAACTTTTTCGGCTGCAGGGGTGGGGGCTTTTTCAGCTTCTGCTCGTTTCAATTCATCGGTTTCATCTTTAAGTCTGAACGCTTCAATCAGTAAGTGTTCCAGCGAGAGGGTGATAACGTCCTCTTGCCGCCGACAGATGCCATCCATTTCTATTTCTGAATCATTCCAACTGACGATCTCCATGGCTGCGTCCATCCCGGTCAGCTCACCCAGCTCAGCATCAATCAGTTCTCCCTGACGAACATACAGATAGGCATCACAGTCAGAATTTATAATTTTGAGGGTACAATTCTTTTTTTCAACTTTCATCAGCTGTAAGAACGTAGCCAGGGTAATGCCACGGATGAAGCTTTTACCTCCGGCATTCAAGCCATTGGAAATTCCCTCCTGAAGCATCTGCAGATCGAGCGGTTTGTCGAGGAATTGCAACGTATCCATTTTTTCCAGCCGCGCTTCAATTTCTGGAGTGCCAAATGCCGAGATGACAATGACCGGTAATTGTGGTTGATGCCGACTGGTCCATGCCAGTAACTCAAACCCATTCATCTCCGGCAATTTCAGGTCAGTGACCAGCAGATCGATCGGCATTGAGCGCAATACCTCCACTGCTTCCCGCCCATTCTCAGCAGTGATAATCTGATACTCATTGCTATTTGCACTGAGACCATCTTTAAGGGAGAGGAGGAACGGTTTCTCATCGTCAACAATAAGTACTTTTTTCACATTTAAACCCATTTTATAAAGTAGGGGGTTAGTCTTTTAGCGCCGCAATCGGCAGTCCAATTATCACTTGAGTGCCATCACCAGGCTGGCTGATAATCTCAATATCACTATTCATCTTCGCCAATAATTTTCTGGTAATTACTAATCCAAGACCATTACCATCTTGTTTGCTGGTGTTGAACGGCTGAAATAAATGTTGTTTCTGTTCGGCTGAAATTCCACAGCCATTATCGGCAATTGTTAACTTGACCAAGCGGTCACGCACTTCGGTGCGAATACAAATTTCGGGATTTTCTGTCCCACTTAATGCCTCTGCGGCATTATTGAAAATATTCAACAGCGCCTGATGAAGTGCCCGCTCGTCAATTCTAACCCCGGTGATATCAAGGGGGATCTCAGTTTTTATCCGAATACCATGTGATTGAAAGTCACTCTCAACCAACGATATAAATTTACCCATGAATTCTACCAGGTGCAAATTTTTAAGTTCGATTTCGTCATACATGGTGAATGAGCGCATTGATTTAAGGAGATATTCCATTCGACCGATATCAGCTAGACCACGCTCAATATACTTTTGT
>DAOWKG010000108.1 GCA_030639985.1 Desulfuromonadaceae bacterium | reverse complement strand
GGTTAACCGGGGGAATTTTTCGTTCAATAGATCTAGTATTTCGATCAATTCAGTTTGCGGATAGACCAGCGCATCGCCATCAGCGAGAAATATCCGTTGATAATGGTGGCGATGCGGCTCTGGTACCGCTTCAATTTCAGCTGCGATATCGGCAACACTCCGCACCCGAAACTGTTTCATTTTGTACATGCCACAGAAGCGGCAGTGGTTCTGACTACAACCAATGGTGATTTGTAAAATTAACGAGCGGGCTTCTGATGGGGGGCGGAATACCGGTTCTTCATAATTAAAATAATGCATGTGCTCTCCTTGCTGTCCCTTTTTATCCCCGCAACATTAACACAATCAAAACGGTCAGGCTTGCATTTCGCTACTAAAAACCGCTATCTTGCAAGCAGCTACAATATAAAACCAATTGCAGGAGGCATAAATGAAGCAGGTACAACTAAAAAATTCCCCCGAAAGCTTCACCGTTGGCAAAATTATTTGTCTGGGTCGAAATTATCTTGACCATATCCGGGAGCTCAATAATGAGGTGACTGACCGGGCAGTTATTTTTTGCAAACCATCCAGCAGTTTATTGGCAGATGGCGGTAAAATTGTAATCCCGGAATACTCTAACGACTGCCATCATGAACTAGAATTGGCACTATTGGTGGGCAAGACCGGTAAAAATATTGAGGCAACTACTGCCCTTTCATATTTAGCCGGCTACGGTGTTGCCCTCGATTTGACTCTACGTGATCTGCAAAGTGAATTAAAAAATGCGGGACTGCCATGGGAAATAGCCAAGGGCTTTGACACCTCCTGCCCGTTATCCGATTTTATCCCCGCAAATCAAGTTGCCGATCCCAATAATCTTGAGCTTATTTTAAAAGTTAATGGTGAAGTACGCCAACGCGGTAATACCGCGCAAATGATGCGCTCAGTGGAAAAGATTATTGCCGAAATTTCAATCTACTACACCTTGGAAGCAGGCGACATTATCCTCACTGGAACTCCGGCTGGGGTAAGTAAAATTGAATCTGGCGATCTACTCGAAGGGACGATTGAACAGGTTGGATCATTACAGGCTTCGGTGGCATGAAACCATCTGTTGCCCTGATTGGACCGGGTCGAGTTGGTAGTGCTATTTGTAAGCGTCTGCAGTTGGCAGGCTACCCGATCACTGCAGTAATCAGTCGAGATCATGAGCGGGCAAAAGAAGCATGTGGTTTTATTGGCTGCCCAACCACGGCCGCGTCAACTCAACCTACTGATGTCACGACTGCACAAATTATCCTACTGGCAATACCAGACGATCAAGTCAAACCGGTGGCGCAGCAACTTCAGTCGGGGAAAAAACTGTCGCCACAAACTACACTGGTCCATTTCAGCGGCATACATCCAGCTGAAATAATGCGCCATCATGACTCAGCGGCAATGTTGCTATCACTCCATCCATTATTACCTTTTGCCGACCGGCAGATAGCTTTTAAAAAGTTGCCGCAATGTCCGTTTGGGGTAGAAAGTAGTAACGATACAGCATTGGCCCTTGGAAAAAAACTTGTCGATGCCGTTGGTGGGCAATTTTTTCCCATAACCAGTGACAATAAAAAGCTCTATCACGCTGCTGCCTGTATCGCTTCAAACTATCTGATTACCTTATTAGCTGCAGCCCGTGACCTGCTGGTTAAATGTGATATTGAAACGGAGCAAGCAATCCCGCTGTTGTTACCGTTGATGCAAGCATCATTGGACAATGTCAAGGAACTCGGGATAGAGGATGGTTTAACTGGCCCGATTGTCCGTGGCGATACAGGAACGGTTGCCGATCATTTGCAAGCACTACAGCGTGAAGAACCGGCGCTGTTATCACTCTACCAGCAGCTGGGAAAACAAACGGTTAAGCTGAGCCAAAAAGCTGCTCGTATCGATTCGGTAACTGCTGCGACACTCGACAATCTCCTCAGTAAAAAATCCAGGTAGACAACCGTCCAACATTACCGCCTGCTATAGACATAAAAAGCCCCGTCAAGTTAGACGGGACT
>DAOWKG010000123.1 GCA_030639985.1 Desulfuromonadaceae bacterium | reverse complement strand
GGCTGGCAAGGAGGTCGGGCGTATTTCTTTGCTTCGTTTCTTTGGACGCACAAAGAAATGAAGGTGCCGAGCGGGGGCGCAACCCCGCGACCTTGATCTTTGTTAATTAGTTATCGGTGGATATTTAAATAAAGTACATGCTCCATAAAAACTAATTTTATCGGTGAGCAATATGATGCAAGCAATGATAATGGAAAAAATATCTGATTTACGGGTTGAATCTGAGCCGTTGCGGTTGGTGGAATATCCGCTGCCCGAACCAAAGCCGAATGAGGTACGAATTCGGGTGACAGTTTGCGGGGTTTGTCATACTGAGTTAGACGAAATTGAGGGGCGCACTCCGCCACCACGATTGCCGATGATTCTGGGACATCAAGCAGTTGGGGTAATCGACAAAGTTGGCAGCGCTGTTACTGTCAGAGAGGTGGGGGAACGGGTTGGTGTCGCCTGGATTTATTCTGCTTGTGGCCAATGCCGCTGGTGTCAGCAGGGGTTGGAAAACCTTTGTCCTGAGTTCACTGCGACCGGACGTGACGCCGATGGTGGTTATGCCGAATTTATGGTGGTCTCGGCCAGCTTTGCTCATCCCATTCCCGATATTTTTCTTGATGCCGAAGCTGCTCCGCTCCTTTGTGCCGGAGCGATCGGGTACCGCTCTTTAAGTCTGGCCCAACTTAATTCTGGCGGTGCTCTTGGTTTGACTGGGTTCGGTGCATCGGCACATCTGGTGCTGAAATTGGTGCGGCATCAGTACCCCGACCTGCCGGTTTATGTCTTTGCTCGCAGTGAAAAAGAACAACATTTTGCTTTGGAGCTTGGTGCGACTTGGGCCGGGGGGACCGAAGCGGTAGCTCCAGCGTTGATGGAAGCAATAATTGATACCACTCCGGCGTGGCTTCCGGTGGTTGCTGCAATGAGACAACTGGAGCCGGGTGGGAGACTGGTAATCAATGCGATTCGTAAAGAAAATTATGATCGTGAATTGCTCGCCGGAATCGATTACCCCACTGATATATGGATGGAAAAACAGATTAAGAGTGTTGCTAATGTTACCCGTCGAGATGTTACTGAATTTCTCAAGCTGGCAGCCGAAATTCCCCTGCATCCAACCTATGAAGAGTTTCGATTGCAAGATGCCAACCGTGCCCTGCTCGAACTGAAGAATCGTCAGATCCGTGGTGCCAAGGTGTTGAGAATTGGCAGTATCAGTTAGGGTTTCGTCGAAATTTATTCTCATCAATTACCTTTATGGAAAAATAATTTTGACCAGCTTTGGATTTGTTGCTACAAAACAACATCTATGAATATTATTTGATTCTGTGTGAAGCAAGAAAGGATGTTGATGATGGGTAAGGTTCTTTTATACGATACTACGCTGAGGGATGGGACGCAGGCTGAAGATATATCCTTTCAGGTCGAAGATAAGGTGAGGATTGCCAAGCGGTTGGATGAACTGGGGATTGACTACATCGAAGGTGGCTGGCCGGGATCCAATCCAAAGGACATTAATTTTTTTAAGGCAATTCAAAGTGAAACGCTGAATCATAGTAAAATAGCGGCATTTGGGTCGACCCGGCGCGCTAAAGTGACACCTGCTGAAGATAGTAATATTCAGATGTTGATTGAGGCAAAACCCGATGCGGTAACTATTTTTGGTAAAACCTGGGATTTTCATGTTCGTGAAGCGTTGCGAATATCTCTGGATCAGAATCTGGAACTGATTAATGATTCGCTGGTTTATCTTAAGGAGCGGATTGGCGAAGTTATTTATGATGCCGAGCATTTCTTTGACGGCTATAAGGCCGATCCTGAATATGCTTTAAAAACTCTACAGGCGGCAGCAGAAGCCAAGGTTGACTGCATTGTCCTTTGTGATACCAATGGCGGTACCTTGCCGCATGAATATCCGGCAATTATGGCTGCGGTACAACAGGCGGTCTCCACTCCGATTGGTATTCATGCCCATAATGACAGTGGCTGTGCTGTGGCCAATTCCTTGATGGCGGTAGATTGTGGTGCCGTTCATGTCCAGGGAACCATCAATGGTTTTGGTGAGCGCTGTGGTAACGCTGATCTCTGCGCAATTATCCCCTCATTAAGTTTGAAGATGGGACACGACTGTCTTGGTGAAGGCAAGTTGGCAACTTTACGTAGCGCTTCACGTTACGTTTACGAACTGGCAAACCTGACTCCGAACAAGCATCAGGCTTATGTCGGAAACTCGGCATTTGCTCATAAGGGCGGGGTGCATGTGTCGGCTATTCAACGCCACCCCGAAACTTACGAGCATATTCGTCCGGAGCTGGTTGGTAACCGCACTCGAATTTTGGTGTCCGATTTGTCCGGGCGTTCCAATATCCTTGCCAAAGCGGAGGAATGTGGTATCGAACTTGATAGTAAGGATCCGGTAACTCTGGAGATTCTTGAAGATATTAAAGAGATGGAGAATCGTGGCTTCCAGTTTGAGGGTGCCGAGGCATCGTTTGAGTTGTTAATGCTTAAGGCAATGGGAAAGCTCAAACAGTTCTTCTCGGTGACGGCATTTCGGGTGATTGATACCTTGCGTGAAACCGATCAGGAGCCAGTTTCTGAGGCTACTATCAGGGTAAAGGTCGGCGGCAAAATTGAGCATACCGCCGCCGATGGCAACGGTCCTGTTAATGCCCTTGACTCTGCTATGCGCAAAGCATTGGTTGGTTTTTATCCGCAGATTGCCGATGTTAAACTGCTTGACTATAAAGTTCGGGTGTTGCCATCGAGTCAGGGAACCGATTCGGTGATCCGGGTGTTGGTAGAATCTGGCGACCGCGATTCTCGTTGGGGGACGGTTGGGGTCAGCAGCAATGTTATTGATGCATCGTATCAAGCGTTGGCCGATGCATTAATCTATAAGCTCTATCGAGATTCTATTTAGTAGATAGATGTAGCTCTGCCGGAAATAATCTTGGCAACGTAAGGTTTTATTGAAGCGGCTCAGCCTGATAGGCATGAGCCGCTTTTTTTTGGCATAGTGCGTCAAAAACCTAACGATTTCTGTATTGTGCGCCATCAATATGACGCTGCGCGGTGCTGTTTGTTGCTTTGTGGCTTTGCTAAGGGTGATTTCTGATCTTTTACAACAAAAATTATGGAGGAATGTTTTGTGGCGTCAAATAAGTGGCGATAAATTGTGATATTTACTAAACCATATCCGAGCAGTTGTTCTTGTGTCATTCTAAGTAGCTAAATTCATTGAATTAAATTATGCATTTGGGGAGTGTGAAATAATAACTATATTGGCATGACATGTGTATTGAAGGTTGGGTAGTAAACGTTGTGTTTCTTGGTTACTTGAATCTTCAACTATGGGGGCTATAAATGAAATGTCCAAAGTGTAAGGGTCGGATGCATACGGAAAAATACTACGATTTTGTACGGACGTTTGATGCGTGGAAGTGCAGTGTTTGTGGGGAAGTTATTGATCCGGTGATTCTTGCAAACCGGTTGCGACATGCTGGTGTATCAATGAGGTTATAGTCTCCTAGTTAATTAGATAATTATTTTTAAGGCCGAAGCGCTAGCTTCGGCCTTTATATTTAACTGGTTTTCTTTCTGAAGGTCAGTAATGTTTTCAGCAAGCCTATTACCGCAATTACACTGAAAAATATCCCCCGCACTACCACCGGTTCTTTTCCTTCACTGATAAAAATAGTATTTTCAGCTACTGGAATATCCATCGATTGCAGTAATTCGGTCAGTTTTTTTTTGTTAGAGCTCGCTACCAAATTGTCCGGTGTCATCCCGGTCAGTTGGCGCTGGGCGAAAAAAAGTTGTTGGTTGTCATGCAAAAAAGTTTGTCTTTGTTGGTCTGTTTCCAGCAAAAAATAGTAAGTTTTGAGGGCTGCAACTATTTGTGGATCACGAGTTTCAAACCAGACCATGGCTTCGCTACTACCCTGAGACTGTTTTAGTGGCACCAGAAATGAAGTAATGTCCATGGTTCCAGACATGTTAATAGCTTGGAGCAGGTCTTGG
>DAOWKG010000064.1 GCA_030639985.1 Desulfuromonadaceae bacterium | reverse complement strand
TTTTTGGGTAGTAGCAGCAAGGCGAGTGGGGTAACGGTAGCGGTCTGTCAAAATGCTGCTGCAACTTCGGTTGCCGGGATTTTGCGTGCTTCCACTGGAGAGCCAACATTACAGTTTGCCAAGTGTGAAATTGCCACAAATGCCGATGAACATCAGGGTAGGTTGGTGCAATTGTTACAAGCGGAAAAGGTACATAAGCATCGAGCTGTAGCAGTCCTTCCCCCCCATTCTTACCAGTTAACTCAGATCGAAATGGCAGATTTGCCCGAAGATGAACGCCGTGATGCTGCCCGGTGGCTGATTCGGGAGCGGATCGATTATCCCCCCGAAGAGGCGATTGTCGATTTGTTTGCTATCCCCCCTTTTAGCGGTGAAAAGAAACCACTTACTTATGCTGTCTCGGCACAGCAACACTTTTTGCGTGACCTGATACCCTTGTTTGACGCTGCTGAGCTGTCACTTGAATCCATTGATATCCCCGAATTTGCCTTACGCAACATTTGTGATCTGTGTGCCGCTGATGATCGTGGCTTAGCTTTGTTGCTGTTGTTGGATCAGCGTGGGGTCTTGGTGATCGTCCGGGATGGCATTCTTTATCTGGTCCGTTGGCTTAGTAGCGGCATGGATGATTTGCTCCCTTTTGCCGATGGCGACTTTGAGGCTCTGACCGATCAACTAGATACTATCGTTCTGGAAATTCAGCGTTCATTTGATTATTGTGAAAGTACTTTTCATTTGCCGCTGGTTTCACGCTTGCTGGTGGCTCAAACCAAACGAGAAATTCCTGCGGTTATAAGCTATTTGAACGATTATCTTGCTACCAAGGTTGAAGCTTTGAGCTTTGCAGATGTTTTAGCGGTACCAGAAAATAGTGAGCAAATTGAATTGAATCAATTTTTATTTGTCATCGGTGGTGCTCTGCGACAGGAGAATAATTAATGCGGCAGCAGATTAATCTCTATCAAGGGGAGCTGATTGACAAGCCTGAGCCATTTCAAAGCCGGATGGCGGGATTGGTTTTAGTTGGAGTTGCTATCTGTTTGGTGCTGGTTTCGGTTTTTGACTACTGGCAGATGACGACGCTAAAAAAACAGCTTGTGCCGTTGCAACAGCAACAACGGGTTGCCACAGATCTGATTATCAGTTTGGAACAACAGCATCCCGAACGTAAACTGAATAAATTATTAGAGGAAAAAATTACCCGCCTCGAGCAAGAAGTACAAGGGCAGCGTAAAGCACTTGATTATTTTACTACTCAGGATCGGGGTGGCAATGATCTGATTTTGGGGCCACTAGAAAACTTGGCCCGCTATCGACAACCGGGAGTGTGGTTACAGCGTATTTCACTGTTGGCTGGCGGACGGAAAGTCCAGCTTGCTGGGGGTGCTGTAACGGCTGAAAAGGTACCCGAATATTTGCAGTTGCTGGGGGAGAAAGATGTTTTTGGCGGACAGCTGTTTGCGCGATTGCAATTGCAACGTCTAGAAGAACATAGCGGTCAAGTAGAGTTTACCCTCGATTCAGTAACCGAGATAAGCCAATGACACTTAAATCTTTATCGATATCTCAGTGGTTTGATCAGCGGGCAAAGCGTGAGCGGATTGTGCTGCTGGTGTGTGCTGTTGTGGTGCTGGTGTTCTTGGTTAATTTACTGGTTTTAGAGCCTGTTTCTAAACAGCGCCGAATGGCGACGCGGAGTATCGCAGATTTAACTGTGAAACTCGACCTTTTACGGATTCAGGAAGCCACTATTTTAGCTCGAGAGGCAAACGACCCGAATCGTAAAAACCGTTTGCGGCTTGAAGTGCTAGAGACCGAATCAGACCACCTGCAACAACAGCTGGAAACCAATATAGTCAATCTGGTTTCGCCACGCGATATGCCCGAACTATTGAAAAGCCTCCTGACACAGCAGAAAAAACTAAAATTAATCTCCCTCGAAAATCTCTCTCCAGAGCCTTTGAATCTGGATTTGCAAGCTGATGAGTCTGTGGTGATGCCAACCCTGTATCGGCATCGACTGAACCTCAAATTTTCGGGAGACTATTTGACTATGATGCGATATTTACGGCAACTGGAACAGCTTCCCCAGGCGATGGTCTGGGAACAAGTTGAGATAGAAACCTTGAAGTATCCAGAAGCAACTATCCGGTTGCAAGTCTATACCTTGAGTTTGTCGGAGGGTTGGATCGGTGGCTAAGGTACCTAATTTAATTATCGTAGCGTTTTTATCGTTGCTGGTTGTGGGAGCAGCAACGGCAGCAAACAGTGAGTTAGCCGATCCGATGCGACCGGTTAATTACCCGGTTTCTGCGGTTGCAGCAGTGGCTAAACAATCGGTAGCAACCGAAAACTGGAACTTAATGGCAGTATTGATTTCGGCCCAGCGATCGGTTGCCGTAATCAACGGAAAATCGTTGCAAACTGGTGATGTGATTAGTGGTTACAAGGTTGTCAAAATTGAGTCTGATCTGGTTGTCCTTAAAAATAATCAGAATAAAATTGTCTTGCGCCGTGCTGGAACCGGTTTGAAAAAGATATCTGCAAATATGGATATCGCGAAAGGGAGCAATCTGTGAAATTGTTATCATTGCCGCTCTGCCGAGGGGCTATCTCGGGCATGATTTGTCTACTTATTTTTGCCGGGTGTGCTCCGACTCCAAGGGGTGGTGTCCCGTTAGCAGCAATCGATAAAGCTCTGACAGAGCCAGATGTCCCTGTCGCTAAAGGGGCAGTACCGCCACCCCCGGCTGAAATTAGATCGGCACTAATTCCACCGCCATTGGAAGCCTATATTGCACCGCACAGTGAAGCGGAACCACGCTTTGATATTGCCGCAAGCAAAGTGCCCGCACGAGATTTCTTTATGAGCCTGGTCGAGGGTAGCCCCCTCAGCATGGTGGTTCATCCTGACGTTGCCGGTGAAATCAGTGTCGATTTAAAGAGCACTACCGTTGCCGAAGTTCTACAGGTTATCAAAAATGTCTATGGTTACCCATACCTAAAGACCGGAAATATTTATCAGATAATGTCGGCGGGGATGCAGGCGCGGACTTTCCAGGTGAACTACCTCAATCTGGTGCGTAAGGGAATTTCGCAAACGCGGGTCAGTTCCGGACAGGTTACCGATAGCAGTGATGCCGATGACGGTGGCCGTCGTAGCAACGGAACCAGTTCCGGCAGCCAGATTGATACCGAATCGACAGCCGATTTTTGGCAGGGACTACAGGCTGCGATTGAGGGGATAGTTGGTAGTGAAGCTGGCCGCCGGGTAGTTATTCAGCCGCTGGCAAGTGTTGTCGTGGTGGTGGCGATGCCAGATGAATTGCGCCTGGTAGAAGAGTATTTGCAGTCGGTTCAGGGTAACCTACAGCGACAGGTTATTATCGAAGCTAAAATTATCGAAGTAAGCCTGGCCGATGGTTTTCAGTCGGGGATAAATTGGGCTGCTCTAGGAAACCCAGCCACTGGCCAAAGCGTTCTGGTGGGACAAACTGGTGGTGGTACGGTGTTTAACAATGGGTTGTCTGAAAGTGTTGGAAATAGCGGTAACTTAGCCCCTGGTGGGATATTGCCAAATGGGCTGGATTCGCTTGCCTTTGGCGGGGTCTTCAGCCTGGCTTTAAATTTAAATGATTTTCAGGGTTTCGTTGAAATGTTGGAGACGCAAGGCGATGTCCAGGTGTTGTCCAGCCCCAGAATTTCGACGCTCAACAATCAGAAAGCGGTCATCAAAGTTGGTTCCGATGAATTTTTTGTTACCGATATCTCCAGTGACAGCACTACCGGAACTTCGACAACAACGTCATCCGATATTACTTTGACGCCGTTCTTTTCGGGGATTGCCCTCGA
This sequence comes from Desulfuromonadaceae bacterium, assembly GCA_030639985.1. Lineage (GTDB taxonomy): Bacteria > Desulfobacterota > Desulfuromonadia > Desulfuromonadales > Geopsychrobacteraceae > Desulfuromusa. The sequence goes on along the minus strand of DAOWKG010000064.1, from coordinate 3,448 downwards.
TGTTACCCCACAAATTGACCCGCATGGGGGGATCACCCTCCATATCCATCCGGCGGTCAGTGAGGTTGTTGATCAAACCAAAAGAATCAGTGCCTTTGGTGTCGATCAGAATATCCCTCTGGCACTCAGTACCATTCGTGAATCTGATAGTGTCGTATTTGCCCGAAGTGGTCAATTGATTGTTATTGGCGGGTTGATGCAGGAAAAAACCCTCAAGGATGATGCCGGGGTGCCATTGTTGAGTGATATTCCCGGGCTTGGATCTTTGTTCCGTCACACCAAGTCAAAATCGATCAAAAGTGAACTTATCATTTTACTGCGTCCACTAGTCATTGATAACGCTACCGGGTGGGATGCAAGTTTGGATGCTTCGAAACAACGAATCGATCGGCTGGCTCCACAGTTTCAGAAGGAATGGCGAAAATTTTAATGGCAGGCTGCCGATACGGTGAACCATCCGCCGTTGACGGTGATATGTTGGATATTGGCGCTAGGTTGTAAACTATGTATGAGCAGTTTTTTGGCCTCCGGGAAAAACCATTTTCTCTGACCCCGGATACCGAATATTTTTATCGTTACAGTGGCCATCAAGAGGCACTAAATGTGTTGTTGGTGGCATTACGTAACGGTGAGGGGTTTGTTCGGGTAACCGGTGAGGTTGGTACTGGTAAAACCCTTTTATGCCGCCAGCTGTTAAAAATATTACAGCCCGATTGCGCGACTGCTTATCTGCCCAACCCGTTGTTGACTCCGCTAGAACTGTATCAGGCAATCAGCCACGATTTGCAGCTGAATCTTCCTGCCGATGCTTCGTTGCAGCAAATCCAACAGAAAATTTTTATCGAATTGGTGCGCCTGCGGGAATTACAACGACCGTTGGTGGTTTTGATTGATGAAGCTCAGGCAATGCCCCATAAAAGTCTCGAGGCATTGCGGTTGCTCAGTAATTTAGAAACCGAAAAAGAGAAATTGCTGCACATATACTTTTTTGCCCAACCAGAATTTGAACAACGACTTGCTAATGATAACTTGCGCCAATTACGCCAGCGGATCACTTTTTCGTACACCTTAGAAGCGTTGCAGCAAACGGAACTGTCCGCCTATCTGGAACATCGATTACAAATTGCTGGATTCCAAGGGGTCAATCCTTTTACCCCGGCGGCGGTAAAATTATTGCACCGTGCAAGTAATGGGGTGCCGCGTATCGTCAATCTGTTGAGCCATAAAGCGTTACTGGTAGCATACGGTAAAGGGGTAAGGAGTATCGGGCGTAATATGGTTGCTGCTGCGATTAAGGATAGTGCTGATTTAAAATCGACCCGGAAAAAAATATTCCCACTTTATGCATTGGAATTTGGCTTGGTGATGGCCGTAGCAGTTATGACATTCCTGGCTTTCGGGGCGTTAAGATGAGTTTGATCAACGAAATGTTGCGTGATTTGGAAAAACGGCAAAAACCGGAAGGGGGTGAATTGCCGGTTAACGAAATTCCGGTTCCGGTGACCGGGAACAAATCGGCCCAAACATTCATAATAGTGCTCGCCGGATTAGTAGTAGTGGCGGCAATTGTCTGGTTCGGGATCAAGATGGTTCCAGGTCGGTTGGCAGAAAATCCGGTTGCGCAAACTACGGCACCAGTTGTTGCGCAGTTACAACCGGCAATCATTGCCCCCGCGCAGCAAAAGGAGAATGTTGGTGGTACCGAACTGCTTACTTTGGCGGTGGTTGAAGCCGACAAGCGTGCCCGTTTGCACCTTTCTTTTGCCCAGCTGCCAGAATACAGTTTATTGCCAAGTGGAGCCGACGGTGCGGGGTTGGTAGTAAGTTTCAATCGTGCCAATATGGGGGCAGATTTTGAAATCCCTCCCCTTGCCGGCCCCATTCTTAAACGCATCAGTTTGCTACCACAAAATGGTGCCTTGCGATTACTGGTTGATATGGAAAGCGGTGCCGAAGTGCAAAGTTTTCAGTTGGTTGAAGTACCAAGCCAGGGTTATCAACTATTGATTGATATTGATAGCCCAGCCATTGAGTCTTTACCGCTCACAACTACACCTGTGGCGGATGTCGAGCCAGTTGCAGAACCACTACATCCAGCTACGGTAGCTCCGCAAATAAGTAAAAAAAATAATAGTGTTGCTCCTGATCAACAGGCTTTCAACGCGGCGCTGAAACAGCTTGAAAATGGTGATACTGTTGCTGCAGAGAAGAGTTTGAGACGTGCCTTGGTACTGAATCAGGAATTGCTTGCTGCCCGGTTGCAACTGGTTGATTTATTACAACGGCAGCAACAATTTGATCAGGCTGAGGAGGTGTTGACGCAGGGGTTGGCATTGCAACCGGCAAACTACCAATTACGTAAAACTTTTGCCCGATTGCTTTTAGAACGGCAACACTATAGTGCCGCCATGGAATTGCTCCAGGCGAAACCGACCCCAGTTGTTAGCAAAGATTTGGAATATTATGCTTTATTGGCGGTGCTGCAGCAAGAAGCGGGGCAGTTTAATAGTGCTGCCGTGACCTATAATTCTTTATTGCAGGTGCGACCCAATAATGCTCTCTGGTGGTTTGGCAGGGCTTTAGCAACGGATCAGGATGGTAATTACAAGCAAGCCGGCAAAGCATATCGTCAGGCGCTGGCACTGCCGGGTCTGGAAGAGCGACTGCGTAGCTATAGTAGCAGTCGTTTACAGCAACTATAATCAGTGGGTTGATAGCTAATGATGGATAATCTAAAACCGAAAGCTCCCAGACAAAAAATTCGTATCGGTGATCTTCTGGTTAAAAATGGAATTATTACTGACGAGCAATTGATGGGTGCGTTGGCGGCCCAGAAAAAAACTGGCAGCAAGCTTGGCAACACCTTGATCGGGCTTGGCTTGGTAACCTCGCAGCAATTTCACGAATTTCTTGCTACGCAGATGCATCTGCAATTTATCGATTTAAAACACTACAACTATAATCCTGAGGTGGTGCGGTTACTCCCCGAAACGGCAGCGCGTCGATTTCGTGCGATAGTACTAAATCAAGAGGAGAGCCGGTTGTTGGTTGGGGTTGCTGACCCGACCGATATTTATGCTTATGATGAACTGACCAAAATTCTTAAACAACCGATTACTTTGGCGGTTGTTTATGAGTCGGAACTGCTCAAGGCAATTGATACGGTATATCGGCGTACTCAAGAAATTGTCAATATCGCTGAAGAACTTGGTGAAGAGCTGTCGCACGGTGATGCCAACCTGGAGCAATTGTTGGCCGAAACTGATGTTGAAGATGCTCCCGTAGTGCGGTTGTTGAAGTCATTGTTTGAGGATGCGGTACAGGTAGGTGCCTCCGATATTCACATTGAACCGGACGAAAAAGTTCTGCGGATCAGACAGCGGGTCGATGGCATTTTGCACGAACAGGTTGTAAAAGAGAAACGGATTGGCAAGGCGTTAGTTTCACG
>DAOWKG010000272.1 GCA_030639985.1 Desulfuromonadaceae bacterium | reverse complement strand
TTTTGTGGTCGGTGCTGTTCTTTTAAGTGTAGCGGGGCTACTATTCTTTGGCCCGGGTGGATTTCTTACCGAAACCAGAAGTTATGTCATCTTTTTTGATGGTTCTGTAAAGGGGCTAAATATTGGCTCGCCGGTACGTTTTCGCGGGGTTAAGATTGGCCAGGTTAAAGAGATAAATGTTCATGTCCGCACCAGTGATTTTAAATTTTACATCCCGGTTGTAATTGAAATTGAACCATCACGAATCACAGCAGCAGGCACAAAAAAAACCCTCCTGGAAACGCTAAAAACATCGATTCAGGGTGATGATCTGATGCTACCACTGGTGCCCAAAGGTTTACGCGCTCAGATGCAGCTTGACAGCTTGGTTACGGGACAATTATATGTCAACCTTGACATGCACCCCGATGCTCCCATATTGCTTACCGGCTATGAGCATAAACATCCCGAACTACCAGCAATAAAATCGAGTCTGGATGAGCTGACCCAAACATTCGAAAACATCCCTTTCAAAGAAATGGTAAATAAATTAATCCACTCTGCCGAAGGGTTCGAAAAACTGATTAATTCTCCTAGTTTGCACAATGCCCTGTCAAAATTCGATCAGACCACATCCCAGTTAAACGAATTTATGGGCAAACTGAACCAAGAGCTGTTACCACTGACTAAAACGCTTAAAGACGCTTTACAACAGGGGCAGGTAACCATTGATACTGCTAAAGCAACCATCAATCATTTTGATAGTAAGATCGATCCACTTTCGGAGCAGTTTAGTGCGGCAGTTCTGGCAGTTCGAGAAGCATCTGATAATACCTCTGCCGCTATGAATCAAATTGAAGGACTATCTGCAAACGACTCACAGATCATGGAACAACTAAGCTTAACCTTGAATGAAATAAGCCGTACCGCCCGGACAGCTCGCAATTTCATGACTGAACTGGAACGAGATCCACAAATGTTGTTACGTGGCAGAGGGGATGGAGAAACAAAATGAAGCACTACTTACCGATAATTCTAATATTGCTTTGTACTTCCTGCATTCAAATTGGCAGTGACCCAAAACCAATGCACTACTACTTGCTGGAAAGCATGCCGGTCACAACCTCAGCACACTCAAGTAAAACATTAAATATTGATATCGAACTCACTAAATTTCCAGAATATCTCGACAAACAACAGATTGCGACCAGTACTCAGACTAATGGCATTGCATTTAGCGAGACCAACCGGTGGGCCGAACCACTACAAGACAATTTGATGTTTTCTGTACGAGAAAATTTGGCCCTACTGCTACCTAATGCCAACATTGCCGTCAGTCCCTGGGAAAGTTCTGACCCAGCCGCATTTAAATTAAAGCTGCTGGTCAATAAATTTTCGGGCAAATTAGGAGCATCCGCAAAGATCAATATCCGCTGGTCAATCGGTAACAATAAAAGTATCGTCAATGGACATTTTACCTACCAGCAACCAATTGGCAGCAGCTATCGTGATCTGGTAGCAGAACTAAATAAAGGGCTAAACCAATTCAGCTCCCAGCTAGCAAAAAAACTGGTCAGTGAATAAGACATAAAAAAGGGAGGCAAATATGCCCCCCTTTTACTTTTATCCAAGTATAAATTCCCGCCCTAGATCTATCAATTTCTCCAAAGAGTCGAAACTATTTGTTTCTGCATATAACCTCACAACCGGTTCGGTACCAGATTTACGGAACAGTAACCACGAACCATCATCAAGCAGATATTTATTCCCATCAATCCGAATAATATCAATAATTTTATGGGGACCAATTTTTTCGGGTGGATTAGCAAATTTATCGGGCAAGGCTGCTTCCAACTGTGGCGACAAACGAATATTAATTCTTTTCGTATGGATCTCTCCAACCCGGCTATAAAGATCAGCCAGTAACTCCCGTAAAGATTTTTTCTCAACCGCTACCATTTCGGCAACCAGTAGACAAGCGAGGATCCCATCTTTTTCGGGCACGTGACCTTGAATACTCAGACCCGCACTCTCTTCACCACCAATCAAAATTTTGTTTTCACTGATATATTCACCGATATACTTAAAACCAACCGGCGTCTCCAGAATATTTACCCCGTGATATTTGGCGACAGCATCAATTAGATGAGAGGTAGCAACGCTACGGGCAGCATCACCGTGCATCCCCTTGCGCCGAATCATGTAATCAAACAACAGTGCCAGAATATAATTGGGCTCAATATA
>DAOWKG010000290.1 GCA_030639985.1 Desulfuromonadaceae bacterium | reverse complement strand
GCTCATCAATGATTTCGCCAACCATCATTCGATCTCCGCCATCCTTCATACATTGGAACAGTTGATTGATCAGATCAAACCGGCGTTGGTGTTGCTGATCCATTAATTTCACCCCAGTATTGTATTTATTATTCCACTGGAACATTTGCCCATCACTTGGTTGTTGCTGTGTCGGCGTGGCTGCAACGGTTCCCCAGCCGCTGGAATTCGCTTACGGTAGCAGAGAAAGTTGGCTTGCCGGTGTTGGAGGGTAACTCTGATTGTGCCCACCTTTGAGTTTAAAGCGACTGAGTTGATGCTTAAGTCCTGCCGCCTGACTTGATAGTTCTTCGCTGGTTGCGGCACTCTCTTCGGCCGTAGCAGTGTTTTGTTAAATCACCTGATCAATCTGCTGCATGCCAATGTTAATTTGGGAAATACCCTGCGATTGTTCATTGCTTGAGGTGGCAATATCTCCAATCAACTCCGCAACTTTTCCAATTGAATCGACAATTCCTCCCAGTGCTTCAGAGGTACGTTCGGCTATCTTGGTGCCATTACATGCTTTTTCGATTGAGCCTTCAATCAGCTCTGCTGTTTCAGAGGCGGCTTTGGCACTTCGAGCCGCCAGATTGCGTACTTCTTCGGCAACCACGGCAAAACCTTTGCCATGTTGGCCGGCGCGGGCAGCTTCTACGGCCGCATTAAGAGCCAAAAGGTTGGTTTGGAAGGCTATCTCATCAATGACTTTGATGATCTTGTTAATATCCTGCCAGGCAGCGTTAATTTCGCCCATGGCGTTGATCATTTCTGACATTCTTTCACTGCCAGCATTTGCCGAGTCACTGGCACTTCTTGATAGCTGATTAGCTTGCTGGGCATAGTCGGTACTGGTTTCGGTACGACTACTGATTTCATTTATTGAGCTGCTAATCTCTTCGACCGAAGCCGCCGACTGTGCTGTTCCATCAGAGAGGCTTTGAGATGATGTACTGACTTGTGAACTGCCGGAAGCAATTTGCTCGCTGGCAGTTTGAATCTGCAACATGATCTGGTTAAGGTCTTCGCCCAGTTTTTTCAAGCTGCCACGAACCAGATCTTGCTCGTCGCGTGGCTGTATCTCGAAAGTAAGATCACCGTTGGCAAGTTTTTGCAGGGAAGCAACAATTTCATTTTGGAGTGAGTCTGCGAGGCGATCCATGGTTTCAGCCAGTTGGCCAATTTCATCTTTACGATCCATTTGCAGGCGGGTGTGGAGGTGTCCACTCTCAAGATCTTCTATCATTACAACTGTTTTTTTCATCGGTGCAGTTATCGAGCGGGTGATGAAAATAGCCAATATTGCGCCGCACAGTAATGCAATGGCTCCGAGACCGAGCATCCCCTTTTTGGTGTTGCTGGCGGCAGCTATCATTTCGCTGTCGGACATAATTTGTTGCTCGGATATCTTCGATATTTTCGCTAAGAGTTTGCCAACTATGATCAAATTTGGAGCAGTTTCTTTTTTGTAAATACTCCTGCGTTCATCATTGCTGCCGTTAGACCTACTTTTGGCTTCTTTAATATGGCTCCCAGATTCGTGCATCAGGCGATGAGGCTCTGCGAGGGCTTGTAGCTCTGCTTTAATTGCAGGTATTAGTTTTTCGGCATCTCGACGAGCATCACTATTATACCAGGTGCCAAGCGCACAAGTTTTATGGTCCAGATTGACTTTTAGCTCGGTAATGGTTGGGTCATCAACGAAATCTCTGACTTTGTGTGCCCATTTCAGATGCTTGTTTTCCAAGTGAATCAGCTGACTACGGAGTTTGCTGCCGCTAGAAACCTCGATGCCGTTGTCTACGGTAGTAGTTAGACCATGCATACCCCACAGAAGGAGGGCTAACAATAAAGTAAGGATAGTTCCCGAAAGCAGCAACATTTTAGTGCCGATTTTTAGATTGTTGAACATGAGTTAACCTCCATACACCAAGACATGTGTTGATTTTTGGCCGCACGTTTTGGCCGCACGTCTTAAGTCTACTATGGCGGTAATCTAATGTTAAAATCTTACGTAATATTTGGGGGAATAAGGTGTCAATTACTCTAATGACTTAGTCTTAAAATAAAACAGCCGGGCTGTAGTTTGCCCGGCTGTTTTATTCCATTTAATGCCATCCGGTAACGGACGGTTCAAAAGTAAAATGATGATTTATCCCTACTGCCGTGTCAATGAGCGGTATCTGATCCGGTGTGGTTGGTCGGCGGCTTTGCCGAGTCGCCGTTTGCGATCTGCTTCATAATCTGAATAGTTGCCGGCAAACCATACGACCTGTGAATCTCCTTCAAAGGCGAGAATATGGGTGGCAATGCGATCCAGGAACCAGCGGTCGTGACTGATTATTACCGCGCAACCACCAAAGTTTTCCAGCCCTTCTTCAAGTGCCCGTAAGGTATTGACGTCAAGATCATTGGTCGGTTCATCCAGTAGTAATACATTGGCTTCTTCACGCAACATTTTTGCTAAATGGACCCGGTTTCGTTCCCCACCTGAAAGCACCCCGACTTTTTTTTGCTGATCACTGCCGGAAAAGTTGAAACGGGCTACATAGGCACGTGAATTTACCGATTGCCCGCCGATCTGGAGCATATCCTGACCGCCGGTCACTTCTTCCCAAATGGTTTTATCGCCATCCAGGGTCCGGTTCTGATCGACATATCCAAGCTGCACGGTATCGCCAACCTTGAAGCTGCCGCTATCTGGTTGCTCTTGAGCAGTAATCATATTAAACAGGGTCGACTTGCCGGCACCATTGGGGCCAATCACCCCGACAATACCACCGGCCGGAAGATTGAAACTGAGATTGTCAATCAGGAGCCGTTCTTCAAAGCCTTTGCTCACCTCGGTCGCTTCAACAACTATTCCACCAAGGCGTGGACCCGGTGGAATGTAGAGTTCGAGGGTTTTTTCTTTTTCGAGGGCGGCGTTACCAAGCAGATCTTCGTAGGAATTGATCCGGGCTTGTGCCTTGGTGCGTCTCCCCTTGGGTGACATCCGAATCCATTCGAGTTCACGTTGGAGCGTTTGTTGTCGCTTGCTCTCCGATTTTTCTTCTTTACGGAGCCGTTCTTGTTTTTGCTCCAGCCAACTTGAATAGTTGCCCTTCCAGGGGATTCCGTGACCCCGGTCGAGTTCGAGAATCCAACCGGCAACATTATCGAGAAAATAGCGGTCGTGAGTGACAGCGATAACGGTGCCGGGATAGCGTTGTAGATGTTGTTCCAGCCAGGCGACGGTTTCGGCATCGAGGTGGTTGGTTGGTTCATCAAGGAGAAGAATATCGGGTTTTTGCAACAGTAGTCGACATAGTGCCACCCGCCGTTTTTCCCCTCCCGACAAAACTTTGACCAATGTTTCCGGTGGCGGGCAACGTAACGCTTCTTCGGCTAACTCCAGTCTGGAATCGAGTTCCCAGGCATCGGCAGCATCGAGTTTATCCTGAACTTCTGCCTGACGCACCAGTAGTTTGTCCATATCGCAGTCGGGATCGGCGAAGGCATTGTTGATCTCTTCAAACTCCGCCAACAGGTCGACAATCTCCTGTACCCCTTCTTTGACCGTTTCCCGCACGGTTTTACTGTCATCAAGTTGCGGCTCTTGCTCGAGGTAGCCAACACTGTAGCCATCCGATAATACCGCTTCGCCGTTAAATTCTTTATCAACTCCTGCCATGATGCGTAGCAACGTCGATTTTCCCGAACCGTTTAAACCGAGCACCCCGATTTTGGCACCATAATAATAGGAGAGAGAGATGTCTTTAATGATTGGTTGCTTGTTGTAACTTTTGCCGACTCGCATCATCGAATAGATGATTTTTTTAGTGTCTTCGCTCATGCTGATAAAATCCTTGCTGTGTTAATTTTTATTGATTGCCGATTAAAAAATCATTCCTGATTTATAGGGTTGTATAGTTGCTGGGTTCGGTATCTTTATCCCGTTCACTGATAATTTGCAAAAAATTATACGTTAGCCGGGGATGCAGTTTATTGCCAGCAAGTTCGAGCATGATCGCAAGAATTTGATCGGTATCGAGCGATTCTTCATAGGCACGGTTGGTCCGCATTGCATCATAAGTATCTGAAATTGCAGTCATATGTGAGCAGATGTGTTGTTGCCAGCTGTTTGCAGCTTGCGGATAGCCACTGTTGTCGTAACGCATATGATGTTCAAAAGCGGTAACGACAGCCAAGCGTGGAACTCCAGGGGTGTTGAGGAGATACTCTGCCCCCAGACGGGGGTGTTGCTGCATTATTTGCCACTCGGCGTCGTCTAGTTGCTCCGATTTACTGAGGATGTCCGGAGAAATAAACATTTTACCGATATCGTGCAACATGGCGGCAATGCCAATATCGTTAAGAAGTTGCCCTGCAATCCCCAGAGCCTTTGCCTGTGCCAGATTGAGCATACAGATATTGGTTGAGTGGGTATAGGTGTATTCATCCATTGCGCGTAGCGGTGCAATTGCCATGAATGCATCACTCTGGCAATTAAAAGCATTGACGAAACCGTTAACAATTTCATTGATGCCGGTCATTTCCAGCTTCTGTTTGCTGCGCACGGTTTGATAAATATCCATAAAACGATCGGCTTCATGCGTGGCAATTTCGGTAAAATCCCAACTGGCAAGCTGGTGCTGGTCGGATCTGGTAAAGCGAATCTCAACCTGGCCAAAATGGATATTTTCACTATCTTTAACCGCAATCTGCTTGTCGGGATTTTTACTGAGAATGTTGATGAGTCCCAGCAACTCTTCAGCATAGACGTCCGTGGCAATTTTGAGGAAGCTGATACCGTTTCGATTTAACGATTCCAGCAGCCGATTTACCGACAGATTTTCAACTACTGGTTTATTGTCAAAAATGAGTTGTCCTTCAATGACCTTCAGGGTGACGTCACTGTGGGTATTGAATAACAGCTGGAGTTCATTCAGAGCCTGACGACATAAACGGATAACTTGCCGGTGCTCAGAGTGGTAAAGCGAGGCATTGGCGGCGGCAGTTGTCAGTAATTTGATCAATTTTTGCAGGTTATCATGCTGGCTAACTGTCATTTGTCCCCCCGCAGATGTTTCTTTCGCAGCTCTAGTGCCATTAAGGCCAATTGTTTATGCTTCCCGGTAGTTAGCTCGTTCAGCAGTTTCTCCGCGGCCGGGTCTGGGAAAAGAGCCAGATGGTGAATGGTGTCAATTTGTAGCTGTTTGCGCCGCTTAGAGGTCCGCAACCCCTGTTTTTGTAAAATCCGCCGCAATATTGGCAAACTGTCACGATTTCCGATTCGGCTTAACGTCTGAATGATGTGCTGTTTTATCTCTAGCTCTGTGGCATTGGCCGGTTCGCTATTGAGGTCGCGGTGGAGGAGTTCTAAAACTTCCAGATTCTGACTTCGATCGGCTATCTCCAGTGCCGCCAATAGCACCTCAGGATCATCACTTTGAAGTTCTTGTAGCAGCTTTCGGTTTGCTGTCGCCGGATTGCAGAAAAATAGGCAGCGGATCGCTTCAGTACGGACTTTGGGATGGGGATGGTTAGTAAGCTTTTGGACGATTTTCATACTTTGGTGATCAATATCTTTGCCCAGAATGATCAAGAGGTTGCGCACCAGATACCAGCGTTCATCGTCGAGTGCTGCCACAATCATCTGTTTGGCATTGCCACCGATCCCTTCGAGGATTTGCATCCAGTATTTTCTTTCCGACCAAGTGGGTGCCAGCCCGAGTCGTTCAATCACCAAATCGCTGTAAGGTTCGCCAACCTCGATAATATATGCCGCAATTTCTTGGTGCTTTTCCTCTTCCCATAATTCGGTCGCATCTAGGACTTCGGTCAAGAAAGAAATTTGACCGTGGCTAGCCAATAACTTTTCATCAAAAACTGAAATGGTGGCATTGGCACGGTAAAGATATTGTCCCCAGTTACGGTAGATTTTACGCAAATTGCTGAAATCACCGATGTCGAGAAAAAAGCGCGAGAGCTCAAGGAGATTTTGTTGAATCGTAGTTTCCTGTTCGGAGTCGATTTTTTCGTTTAATAATTCAAAAATAATGGCGGTACAGTTGTGTTCAATCGATTGCGTTTCGATCTGCTCCTTTAGTTTTTGTTTTTCGTCCTCGGGTATTGTGCCGGTAACGTCATCACTAAGGAGGCCATGTAGTGCAGTTTGGTAGTTGTCGGGCAGATAAAGCTCGGGACGTTCTTCGCTGAACAGTACATCCAGGCGGGCACGAACCATCTCTTCAGAAAGGGGGGCCGTTTTAATGTTGATATTGTGGTGCTGCGCTGGTTGAGAAGTATTTGCCAGGTTATTTATCAGCCCGAACAGGCGTGAAGACAGGTTTAGATCCCGGCGGTTTTTTCCGGCGATGGTGTTCTGGAGCAAGTGTGGCGGGATTCTTTGCAATAAGTCTGGAGCGGCATGACGATGGCGATCAAGGGCATAGAAGGTGCTTTGGATAAATTCCTGTTGTGCCTCTGGAGATAAGTGCTCCAGCAGTGTGGCGAGCTTTGGGTCTATTCTGTGGGGGGGCTGACGGTTGTCTTCTGTCTGTAGGCAGTGGCCGATGAATTGTGCAATAGACTGGGATGATTGTTCCCGTTCGGCTTGATTTCCAACCAGTTTCTGATTGAAAATAGCAGCGACAGAATCGAGATCATAGGCGGAGTCCGAATCCCCAAAGTCGAGAATGCCATGGTGGAGACCATGGAGAAAGTCTTCCCATAGATGCTCCCCGGGAACAGTTTGCTCACCACTACTATTTTGCGTTGTTTGAAATGCATCGTAGTCAATCGGAATTACCGAAATATGGATTATCTGTTGCTGTTCCAGCAATTTATCAAAACCACCAAACGATTCAATGGCGTTCCGGTCAGAGCGCAGCAGCTGGTTGAAACGGATCAGCTCAGCGTCATTAAGACCGCTCTGAAAACTGATTGAAGCAATTCCAAGGGCAGAAAAATACCCCGCAAACTCCCGGTTGGCGGGATCGGTTTTGTCGAGCCAGAGTTGTTCAAAATAGATAGCATCGGGGGCAATGCCAAGGGTTATAACCGGATTAGATTGAAACAGTTCTTTGAGAATGGTGAGCGTTCTTGCGACACTGGTAGTAATTTGTGGATGGTCGGATGGGTAAAGTGACAGCATGCGCCGGGTTATATTCAGCTCCTGAAGAAATATTGTCAGCAGTGATTTGTCCTGCCTGTCAGCCAAAATGTCGGTTGCTTGATGTTCCACAGTTGCCCCAGAATATTTTTATCGATAATAATTTTGCGCTGAGTATAGCAGGTTAAGACCATTCATTGTGGATGATAAACGATATTAACCCTTAAGGGCAATTTGTTGCATTTGTTTGGCATTGGTGCTAACTTCTGAGCCGTGAAAAAAATAACATTTCAACGAATATCTGCGTATGAACTCCAACAAACATTTTGATGTTGGTGATGCGGTCTTGGCCGCTCAACTGTTCGGTCAGCAGAATAAACATCTTAAACTGATAGAAAAAAAACTCGGCATCCGCCTTGGCAGCCAGGGAACCGTAATCCATCTTTCTGGTGAGCCTGCTCAGGTCCATGTCGGTTATCGTCTATTGGAGGAGCTTGTCCTGTTACTGCGGGAGGATATGCCCCTTTATTTTGCCGATATCGATTATGCCATTCGTATTCTCTCCTCCGATTCAACCACTTCTCTGCGAGATATCTTTTGTGACACAGTTTTTATTTCTGCTCGAAATAAGTTGATTGCACCAAAAAGTCTGGCGCAAAAGAATTATATCGATAATATCCGTGAAAATCATGTTGTCTTTGGAGTTGGCCCCGCTGGAACCGGTAAGACCTATTTAGCTATGGCGATGGGGGTAGCAGCATTAATGCGTAAGGAAGTCAGCCGGATTATGTTAGTGCGCCCGGCCGTTGAAGCGGGCGAAAAGCTTGGGTTTCTGCCCGGTGATCTGGCTGAAAAAGTTAATCCTTATCTGCGGCCGCTTTATGATGCTCTTTATGACATGGTTGACCTTGAAAAAGGGCAATCATTACTCGATACCGGTGTGGTTGAGGTAGCACCCCTTGCATTTATGCGGGGTCGAACCCTGAATGATGCCTTTGTCATTCTCGATGAAGCACAAAATACCACTGCGGAACAGATGAAAATGTTTTTGACTCGCCTTGGTTTTGGTAGCCGGGCAGTTATTACTGGTGATATTACCCAGGTTGATTTGCCTAGAGATAAACAGTCTGGGTTGTTGAATGCGATCGATGTTTTAGACGGGGTTGCGGGGATTTCTTTCACCCACTTCAGCGATGTTGATGTGGTGCGTCATCCCATTGTTCAGGCCATTGTCAGAGCTTATCAGGACGCAGATAAACAGTAAGTTTATACCATTTTGATGGTATTGAGGACTTAATGACTAAAGAAGAAAAGAGTAAATCACAATTGGGTCGAGCCAGTTTTTTTGCTGGTGGTTTACAGGGGTTGCGCAATCAGCGGCAAAATCGTTTCGAAGGTTGGCTGCTGGTGGTAGTTGTGTTGTTGTTGACCCTGATCATTGTCCCCAAAGGGGGGTTGATTCCCAACTACTATATCCCCGGGGATATTGCTACCCGGGATATCAAATCACCCCGTGATTTGTTGATTGAAGATGTTCCCCTTACCGAAGCGAAGCGTATTGAGGCGGCAGATAATTCTCCCGTAATTTATGGTTTTGACACGACTGCCGGGGTTCGGACGACGGAACTGGTGCGTCAAAGTATGCGGCAGTTGACTGCCCCGCAAAATGATACCGAAAAGCTGGCTGCCGAAGAATTATTGCTGCGGCTTGAGTTTGAGCTGGGAATCTCGCTAACGCCCGACGAAGTAGAGCCATTGCTTGAACTCTCAGCCAATCAGAATGTTGTGGTATTAACTGCAGACTTGCTGCAACCGACTTTTGAGCTGCCAATAGTTGCTAATCTACAAAAATTTAAAACTGATCGAGATAGCGGAATTGTTGTTGTTGACAATCTGGAAGGGAATGAGCTTGCCCTGCGTTTGTTTGCGGAAACGATCAGTTTGAATGACGCATTGACATTGGTTGGCAACAAGTTGCAGCAGGTTGCCGGAATAACCCTGCCGCAACAACAGATCTTGTTGAAACTGGTGCAACAGCAACTGCAGCCCAGCCTGGTGTTTAATCAAATCGAGACCGATCGGCGGCAAGTCAGTGCCAGTGAACAGGTTGCACCAGTTTTGTTTCAGGTTAAAAAAGGGGAAATGGTAGTTCGGGAAGGGGCACGGGTAACTGCCGACCAGATCCTCAAGCTGCAAGCGATCAGGGATTCTGGTCGTGACAAT
>DAOWKG010000198.1 GCA_030639985.1 Desulfuromonadaceae bacterium | reverse complement strand
TGGCGGCAAAGCAATGGTAGTCGAGGGCGCAGCGGGAGCGTTGTTCTACCAGCCGATTTTCGGGCTGATCAGCAACCCGTTTACGTACCAATGGCTCCAATTTGCGATCATCAAAATGTTCTGCTTCCCACTGCTGATTGCGGTCAACCCGGACAGCGGCAACATAAAAACGTTCTTCCTCAATACACCAGCCAACCGCAGTGTATGACCAGAGGGTTAACTCGACGTTTTTTTCCCCATAGTCAGCTGCCGGTAACAGGGTGCGGGTAAATGCGGGGGTAGTAAATGCTGAAACTGCCTGAACTTCACCACCGCCCCAGTCATCCGGTAAGGAAGTGAGAGTTTTTTGCTTGCCGGTAGCACGATCAAATCCGATTGGCGGGGTTCCCGGAATGGTGAACAAACGACTCCCTTCAGGTAACGGGATTAGTTCATCGGCCTCAGGTTGACGTACCTCCATGCCGTTGATTCCAGCCATTAATAGTTCTGGATGTTCAAAAACTTCACCATTTTCATCGGCGACAACTGCCAAAATTGTTTTTTGTTTGCTCATGACATCGTATCCTTTCGTGCTGCCGGACAATAGCATGAACACATCTATACTTGGCTAGAAATTTTAGATCAGTTATGTTCTTTTTCATGCGAACTTTACTTACTACCCTGCACAGCAAATATATCCACGCCAGTTTGGCACTACCTTGTCTGGCTTCCTATTGCGGCACCGATTGTGGCGACATTTTGATTCGTGAGTATACCGTCAATCAACCACGAGAAGCGGTATTGGCGCAGATAGTTGAGTGTGATGCCAAGGTGATCTGTTTTTCGGTCTATCTATGGAATCGGGTTGCAACTTTTGAGCTGGTGGAGTGCCTGAAACGGATTGATGCGAACCTTAAGATTGTTCTCGGCGGGCCGGAAGTTTCGTTTGAGGATGATGCCTTTTTTGCTCATTATCCTGCTGATGCTGTGATTTGTGGTGCCGGTGAGGTACCGCTTAAGCATCTTCTTAGTGCCTGGCAGCGGGGGGAAGCACCAGAGCCGCTGCCGGGGTTGTGTCTGCCTTGCCAGTCGCAGCTGAGTGGTCTGAGTTTGTTATCTGATCTTGACGCTATCCCATCACCGTTTGCTGCGGGATTAGTCGATCTGACTCGCGGGCTGGTTTACTATGAGAGTAGTCGTGGCTGCCCTTACACCTGCAGTTTTTGTATGAGTGCCCTTGATGATCGGGTCAGTTCATATTCGTTGCCACGGATCAAAGCCGATTTGAAATTACTGATCGATCAGCGGGTTGCCAAAATAAAATTTGTTGATCGCACCTTTAATTACCATAATCAACGTAGCCGGGAAATTTTTGCCTATATTTTAGAACACAATCAATCCAGCCATTTTCATTTTGAGATTGGGGCGCATCTGCTCGACGCTGAAACGCTGCAACTATTAACCACGGTACCCGATGGGGTGTTCCAGTTCGAAATCGGGGTGCAGTCGACCCTGCCTGAAACCTTACAGCGAATCGGGCGCCAGGCATCGTTGCAACGGTTAGCCGAAAATGTCCGTTTTTTACAACAATATACCAATATCCATCTCCATTTAGATCTGATTGCCGGGTTGCCGGGGGAGGATTATCAGCAGTTTCTCCAGTCGATTGACTGGACCTATGCCTTAGGTGCAGAACATCTCCAGATTGAACCGGTTAAATTGCTGCCCGGTGCACCACTGCGAGCTCAGGTGGAGCAGTGGGGTATAGAATATAACCCTAATCCCCCTTATACCATTCTACGGTCGAATAGCATCGATTTTGCAGCTCTGCAGCGGTTGCAAGGGATCAGCAGTTTGTTGGATTTGCTGGTTTGCAGTGGTCGCTTTGGTCATTTGTTGCAGCAGTTAATTGCTGAATTTTCCCGGTTGTCGTTGTTGTTGGAGGATCTGGATGGTTACTGGCGGGAGAATCAACTCTATTATCAGCAACGTGCGGTGAGGGATTTATATCTGCAAATTGATGGCTATTTGCAGAATCGTTTCAGGGGCGATAAGTTGGCTCAGTATCGTGAGTTGTTGGGACGTGATTATGCTCTGCATGAACGAGTGGTTAGTGGTTCAGTACCCGCTTTTTTTGACCCAAATCTGAGTGCCAACGAGAGAGAAGCGGTTCGTATCCGGGTGAAGGAAGAGTTGAGTCGGATTGACCGGAGTGGCAAGATTCAATACTTTGCCGCCTCATTTTATCATTTGCCCGGATTCTCGGGTCGAACCATTTTGATTTTTATTTATGTGGCAAAAACTGCTGTCGGTTTGCAGGTCAGGGAGCTGGTGTTAGAGCGTTGATTATCGGCCCGATTTGATAATGCCGCTGCAAATTGCAGAGAAGGCCGGGACAGAGCCCGGCCTTCTAGGTATTTCAGAAAAGTTCAGATTTGTTTATTTGTCCCCGAAGGAAACTTCCACCCGGCGGTTCTGGGATCTCCCTTCAGGAGTCTGGTTGTTTGCAACCGGCTGCTCTTCACCGAACCCCCGCGCAGTCATATTGGTAGCGGTAATATTAAACTTTTCGGCCAACTGTGCTTTAACTGCTGCCGCACGTTGTTCAGAGAGCTT
>DAOWKG010000055.1 GCA_030639985.1 Desulfuromonadaceae bacterium | reverse complement strand
GAATTGCCCCTTCAAGGGAAGTATCTGCACTTAAGCGGTACTCTCCAGTTGTCAGGTTAAAAAATACTACCAGACCAAGCAGCACCAGCAATGCTAATTTCCGCCCCAGATATCCAGTTCCAAACAATCGCTCAAGTTGTTGTTTGGCAGCATTCTTGACCTTTACTGGCAGCGGTCGATCGTTGACGTATTTATTCTCCAGTGCGGGTCCGGCAAGGGCGGCAATAGCCCGGATAAATTCGATATCGCGCTCGCTAAACGGTTGTTCCGCACCCCGTTCACAGGTGATAGCGCCATAATAGCAATCATTATGATAGAGGGGAAAGGTGACAATGTTTGCCATCGCCTGCTGCCGTGACAATGCCTCATGTTCGCGGCAGATCAATACCTCGCCATCCGGTGGCGGATAAACCACCTCACGCCGCTGCAAGATCGACTCCTCCATCACCTGCTCAATAGCACGGGTCAGATTCATCTTTTGCCCCACCTCGGCACTATGGGAAACCGCTTGCAGCTTTAAATGACCACTGCGCATAAAACCGAGACTCACGCGCTCACAATTGCTTGCCTCGGCAAGTTCAGTAGTTAAAACCATTGCTGCGGCACTAAAACGCTCTTCACTTAAAGTCACAGCAAGGAGATCAACTGCTGCGGTCAAACGCTTCAGGATTGCCTGATCAATATCGGCCTGTTTACGCCGCACCAGCAGTTCTAACCATGCCCCCCCCCATTGTACCTGCTCCATCGCCAGCTGCAATTCAGCCTCAGCAGTAACGACAACCTCCAAAGCGATGACACCATGCAACCGCTCATCGATAAACAATGGATATGCGATCGCATAATTGGGTGAATCGGGCACTTCAACCAACAGTCCGCAACGCTCCTCCAACACCCGCTCAACAACATCGGATAATCGTGCCGGATCAGTTTCATCCTGCGGCCACGCTGCTACCGGAGCAAATTGCCCCTGATCGTCGGCAACAATAAGTAAACTTTGCACTACTCCGGCAATCAAACTGCTCTGCAACCCGAGCCAACCACGATAGTAATCATCCTCACCACAAGCAGCGCTGAAACTACTCCATAGATCAGCTGACGTCGTGGTCATATCATCGTTGAGTACATTTTCGGTTTTGTCCATAAATTCAATCGCAATCTATAGTCAGGGATTGGTAAGTATCCAATGGCACAGTTAGGAGCCTGTCGGACTTTACAGGAATCTACTACGAAAAAGCCTGTCTGGTGCATATTCCCGATCCTTTTCGATGAATAGCTACGGCTATTCACTCTCAAACGATCAAAAATCTGCTCACAAACAGTCAATTTCTCGCTACGACTCGTAAAGTCCGACAGGCCCCTGAGGATAACAACATGGTAAGAGTAACGACTTGATTATTCAACCGGCATCGGTATTTAAACAAAAAATCCGGCACCACCATTGTAAAGCCTGACAGGCTCATAGGTGATGCCGGAATCTATCTAATGATTGACGATTTAATCCTTTGGTGCTGCTGGAACTTCAAGCTGTAATTCACCAAAACGTTTTTCGTATTCGGCCATAGTATTCGACAATAATACCGACAAACGCTTGGCGGCATAGGGATTAAGAACAATCCGATCAGAGAGTTCAACCGTCAATTCTTTTTGCCCGGCATGCCAATTTTGGTTGGTGCCAAACAGTAGCGTTACTTCTTCACGGCTACTTGATACATTACAGATATTTGCATAACTGCTCGCCATTTTTGAGCCATCCCAGCGAATAGTGGTTTTATTATCCTGCTCTGCCGCATTCTCTTTAGCATCGGTCTCAGTATCAACTGCTTTTGTCTCTTTGCTGGTCATTTGCTTCTCCTGCTAAGTAAAGGTTTAGGGGTTAACTGTGTTCTATCTATTTTTTAGGATTGAAAGATGCCACTTGTACAATCGGTTTTTCCCAACGGGGATGTTTTGCCTTGCCCTCTTGCTGTAAACGCCCTTGCTCCCAACGCCAATTGCGAGCTTGCGACTGGCCAAAATGGTGCAGCTCATCGCTGAGCAAACGTTTTTTCGCACTCTTGCGCTGCCCGGTAGCCACGCCCCAACCGGTGAGCCCGGCAACGGCACCGTGGAGAGCCGCAAGGGGATCACTACGTAATTCTTCATTAGCTGCACTCTGAGGCTCTAGAACTTTTTCATCCTGATTAGGTTCGGCAGGTACTTCTGGTTCAATTGGAACCTCTGAATCAACCCCATCATCTCCCGGCAATCCTTCTTCAAGTAGTTGAAGCAGTTCCGCTGGAATGGGATCAACAAGTTCTTGCTCACCTTCGGTTGCCTCTGGCGACAAAACAACCGGTTCCCCATGATGGTGGTAACGCCGCCGTTTCAACCGCTCCTCTTCAACCGCTTGGTCATCGCCGTCATCTTTACTGGCAAATTTAACCTCTGAAATTTGATCTGGTGCCGGAACCAATGATAGACCAGATCCGTAGAGGTTATATTGAGCGTTACTGATCACATCGGTACTTCCCAAAGCCATACTGATCAAGGTTTCAACATTACCATCACTATCTAGAGTTAATCGAGCATTGCCGCCAATCATGATATCTTCGGTCAAATCGCCATAAAAGGTATCATTTCCAAAACCACCAAACAACACATCATTATCACTACCACCATCGAGCAAGTCATCGCCACCGGCAAAGAACCCGGTGTTTTCAACCTGATACACCACTCCACTACGGTAACTTACCAAGCCACCATCACCAAT
>DAOWKG010000065.1 GCA_030639985.1 Desulfuromonadaceae bacterium | reverse complement strand
TGTCCATCATGCAGGCCAACTAACTGGCCTACGGCACGAACGGGCATCTGCTTCGCTAGCACGACGAGCAGAGCCTCCATCAGAAGACTGAAGCCGCTGCCAGACCGTGCCCACGGAACAGGTATTTGCTTGGTCTTGCCGCACCCGGCACAGTGGACACGGGGCAGATCGGCATGAATAAAGGCCTGATACTGAAAGAAGTTCAGGTGCCGCCAGGTTCGTGCCCGTGTATCGTGAACGCCCTGTTCCACTTCTCCACATTCGGGACAGGAAAACTTTGCCCCGGAGGTAAAACCGATCTTGAAATCGATCCGCCCTTTTTCCAGGTCAAACTGAATATCTAAAACCTGCCACGGCGGCATGAGGCTCAGGGCAGCAGTAAAGAGCGATTCGGAATTCACAGAATAACCTCCCTCAGATGAGTTGATACTGAGGGCACTATATCTTGTGGTTGAACTTCAGTAAATGGCTATTATATCACCCACACAAAATGGAACAGAACCTAAAAAAGCAACTAGCTAGAATTGTATGGTTTTTATTGTACCGTGATCCTTTGATAGTGTAGTATGTAATATCATCGATTGAAAGGAGGTTGAAGACCATGGAAATTTCTATTGTTTATCAGGATGGCATGATGGATATGGTTAGCCCCTTAAAGTTGCAGAAATTGATTAATCATGATGGCATAATTAAATTTCAGCGTTCTGATGGTTGGGTATATCCAGAAATTGATCCGGTGCGGAATTTATCTGATTCTTCATACCGGGGACCGGAGAGGCGTTTAGGCAGTTAGGTTAATGCACGGTTTTAGTGTTTTGCTAAGGCTTGACTGTTTACAGTTGAGCCTTTTGTTATTGTAACGGTCTTAAGTTTGTCAATTTTTGACGATATTTAACTAAAATAGCAATCGCTCTTAGCCTTTGCTCCTGTCCCATTCTTAATAAAATCTTTTGTCCAGAAGATAATTTTTCCAAGTTTAGATCTGCATAGGTATAAAGTAACAACGGCTGCTTGAATTGAATCGGATCGGGTGGGTTTGGTGTTACTATAAGGTGATCAATGACAGACACCAGCCGGTCATTGAAATATGCATTTTTATAGCCCAGTTGTTCGAAGGAGGATTGGAATAGAGGGTAATAATAGGTATAAATTTTAATTGCTATATCTGGCTCAATGGTTTCGATAAGGTTCATATAACTGTTGTAACGTTTGTAATTTTCACTACTTCCTTGTGGTGCTTCGGCAGTTCCGGCGACCAGGAATTTACCAGCCGGTGCCGTTATCGGCAGGTGGGCAGTTGGTAAGAGTTTTTCCGGTAAATTATCAATAGTAACAACAAGTTTTTGAATGAAGTTATCCAACTGGAATAACTTGTATGCAGCTTTGCCATTAAGTAGGTTTTTGATGGTTTCCTGGATGCTCTGGCCACTTTTAAACACTATTGGTAGCGTTTTAGTTGCTGGCGAGGCGACAGCAGTGGCAGCCGTTTTGCCGGGATCCGGTGTGGATGCTGGCGGTTCTGATTTTGGCACCCGATAGTGAACGATACGATTTTTGTGCGGTTTTGGTGGTGGTAGCGGTTTTATGTTGGCAATGGTTGCTTCTTTAATTGGTTTAGTTTGATAAAAAGTGGCGATCCCGAAGGCAACAAACAAGCTAAAGAGGATGAAGATAATTAGACTGGTTCGATTCATTAATCTCTCCTGTTGGAATATTCTCTCTCCATTATGACCAATTTGATTCATCATTGCTAGTCATTGATTAAGTGACGAAAAATAGTAACAAATTGGCTATGGCTTTTTTGATTCTCGAGTTATAGTGGGGCTTACTGTAAAGCAATTGTATATCTGAAAGGAGAATTGAAGATGCCAGTAGTTACTGTGCGTGCCCTTGAAGGAATCAGTATCGAAAAAAAAGAAGAACTTATGGATCGAATTACCAATGTTATGAAAGAGGTTTTGGGTAAAAACCCCGAAGCAACTCATGTGATTATTGAAGAAGTTTCTCCAGAGAATTGGGGAATCCGTGGAAAAACGGTAGAAACGATTAACTCCGGTAAATAGTTTCTTTAAAAAATCATTCGTAATAAAAAAACGGTCGTCCGCTTAAGACGACCGTTTTTTGTGCTATCTGTTTGGTGAAATAGGTCTATTTGCAGGTGATTGTATCACCAAAAATCGCACAGACAATTTTGGTAGCTTCAGGTGATGTGACTTTATAGTAAACTTCAACCCCTTCACGAGATCCGGTAATAATGTTTTTATTTTTCAGCAGCGCAAGGTGTTGAGAAACTGTTGCTTGTGGAAGTGACAGGCATTCCCAGATTTTTTTAACATTGCATGATTGTGACATTAACCCGGCAACTATTTTTAAGCGGATGGGATGTCCAAGAACTTTTAGAATCTCAGATTCACGATCGAAGTCTTGAGAAGTATCAAATGGTGGTTTTTTAGTAACTGTGGACATCGTAGGCTCCTTAACTGATTAGTTATATATAGATATACATTGCGTAGGTGTTTTACGTCAATATGTTTTAATGTCTATTTGTGGTTTTTCGGTGATGTCTTTAAGTTGTCATATCTCTTAGGAGGTTTATTGTGCCAGAAGCAAATCAGGTAATTGTTATCGGCCATCGAAATCCCGATTCTGATTCTATTTGCAGTGCTATTGCCTATGCTGAATTACGCAAGCAGCAGGGATTGGCTGGGGTAAGAGCTGCCCGGGCAGGAACAATTAACCAACAGACCCAGTATATCCTCGATCATGTCGGTGTCGCTGTTCCTGAGTTGGTAGCTGATGTCTACCCGAGAATTAAAGATGTGGTTACCGAAGCAGTAATCTCTATTCACCACCTGGAACCATTATCAAAGGCGATTGAGCTTTTTCATCGGCATCATATTCGAATGTTGCCGGTGGTTGATGATGAAGATCGTGCTAGCGGGTTGCTGCTGTTAAAAAAAGCTACGGAACATTTTTTGGTGCCAGCAGAACCAGAGAAACTGCGGCGCATTAGAGCTTCAATCCGCTCAATTCTAAAATGTCTTGGTGCCAAAGCGCATTCCTTGACTAATCCTGACGCTATAGAAGAATTTGACCTCCATGTCGGCGCCCGCTGTGAGGCAAGTTTTCGCCGTTGGGTTAATGAAATTATACCAGCAAAAACTATTTTAATCACTGGCGATCGCTTGGGTATTCAGCAACTAGCGATTGCTGCTGGGGTGCGGTTGTTGATTATTTCCGGTAATTCCCCGGTTGATAGCGTGCTCCTTGCTGCGGCACAAAAAAAAGGTGTCTCTATCCTGGTTAGTAATTATGATACGGCAAATTGTGTATGGTTGACACGAATGTCAACTCCCGTTGGCTTGTTGGCTGATGCAGACTTTATGGTGGTCAAGCCTAGTGATTTACTTGAAGACCTGCGGCTAAAATTGACGCATGGAAAACAAGCAGGGGCTATAGTCAATTCTTCTAGCGGCAAAGTTACCGGCTTGGCTACCAAGAGCCATTTGATAAAAAAATCCCCGCTCGGACTGATTTTGGTAGATCACAATGAGTTGTCCCAAGCAGTTCCAGGAGCAGATAAGGTTAAAATAATTGAGGTGATTGATCACCATCGATTGGCAAATTTCCATACCGATTTACCGATCCGATTTATAAATCAGCCCCTTGGTAGTACCTGCTCACTGGTAGCTACCCTTTATCAACAGGCGGGGATAGTACCGGATAGAAAAATTGCCGGACTGATGCTGGCGGGACTTCTTTCTGATACGGTGATTATGAAATCGCCGACGACAACAATAGTTGATAAAAATCTTATTCCATGGTTGGAAGAACATTCAGGCCTTGATCATCAACTGTTTGGTTCTCAATTGTTTGCGGCAGGCAGTCCGATGGCAAGTGGTATGGCAGCAGGTAAACTTATTTGTACCGATTTTAAAGAATATGGAGTTGGTGATCATTTATTGGGCCTGGGACAAGTAGAGGTGGTAAATTTTCATACATTTCATGTCCGACAAGATGAGTTACTGGCAGAATTGAAAAAAATTAAAGCTGAAAAGGGCTATGAATTAGCGGCATTGCTGGTGACCGATATTGTTATGGGGAACAGTTTATTGTTGACGGCAGGCGCAAGTGAGTTGCCGTATATTATTGGTTATCCACAAGAAGCCGATAACCTCTACCGTTTGAAAGGGGTTCTTTCGCGGAAAAAACAATTAGTGCCACATCTGTTAAAGGTGTTTAAAGAGGTGTGATCGAATTAATGACAAAAATAGCCCCGTGTCAGGAGGGTGAACACGGGGCAGAAGTCTTGCTAGAGAGAGTTTTGATTAACTGTTGTAAATATTATAGCGCACAAAACATTAATGTCAATTAAAAAAATAAATTAATTTTATATCTTTAATGCTGAGCTGAATAATAAATCATTTTTGTAACTGTTTTGAACCTTCTGACCGAAATAAATTGTACTAATTATTATTTTACATGACATTCTTTGCAACCTGTAGGCCCCTGTTTCATCTCTTTGTGGCAGTCTTTGCATTGATTATGGTACGCGACTTTAGATTTGGGAGCTTTTTCATCGATCCCATGACAACTTTTACATTGTGCATAGTTGCCAGTATGATGACATGTTGAACATTCGGTTACTTGTTGGTGACTGCTATGATTGAATGTTACCTTGCCAATTTTTGGGGTGTATTGCACTTCTGTCGGTGGTGATGGCGCAGTTGGTTCTGCCGCAACCACAATTGCTGTTGTCGCACAAAATGAAATCATGATAGTGGCAGCTGTTAAAACTAATAATTGTTTCATGTCTTCCTCCATTTTAGGGGTGAATGTTTCTTGCGTTCAATAATCTCATGTTAAACTTACAATTTCATTCGACATCGGTGGAAATATCTGCAGATGTCGGGTTGAAAATCAATGATTTCAATAGTTAATCGTTTTTTATCAAGTGATGTCTCGATAGTAATTTAATTGCTGCTATTACGTTGTTTACAGCAATATTAAGACTCTGCTAAAATCTGCAAAATTTTTGTGAATATATGGATACCATTATGGAATCGTTTACCCCCCCAGCTGTTGCTATCGATGGGGAAAAAATACGCAGAATTCGTGAAGAAAAACGGTTGACTCAGCTCTATGTGTCAAAAGTTGTTGGTGTTACCACCGATACTGTTTCACGTTGGGAGAATAATCGTTATCCAACTATTATGAGTGATAACGCCGTAAAGCTTGCCGACGCCCTGGAAGTTGAACTTGAGTCAATTTTAAAACAAGAAAACGATGCAGAAGAGCTTGAAGAGAGCTCTTTACCACAAAAACCTAGTCGAATAAAATGGATCGTCCTGCTACTTTTAGCGGCTACTGTCGTGCTGTTTTTTCTCCTTATTATAATGTCTCGTAATAATCAACCGATCCAGGTATTAGGAGCTAACAGAACCCTGCCTACTTATGCCGCTCCAGGTAGTAAAATTTTAGTTCAGGTTGAATTGTCGGTTGAAAAAAACATGAAGGGGATGATTCTTAAAGAATCGTTTCCATCTGGATGGCGACTGGTTGAGTCGGAGCCAGCTGTATCACATTTTGATATTGATGCTGGTGTAGCCCGCTGGATTTTTAGAAAACCGCTGGAGAATACCAAGGTCTTGTATTTACTTGAAGTTCCGTGTGCTA
>DAOWKG010000061.1 GCA_030639985.1 Desulfuromonadaceae bacterium | reverse complement strand
TGAATGGCTTTGGAGTTGAACTTGGAGTCAAGGGCATCGGTAAAGGTAAATTTGCCCAACCGCTTCATTGGCTCCGCTACCAAGAATAGGGCGACGATCCAACCAGCGAGATAGCCGATTGAATACATCCAGCCATCATAACCAGCGGTTGCGATCATGCCGCAAATACCGAGGAATGAAGCAGCTGACAAATAGTCACCAGCAAAAGCAATACCGTTGGTAGCCCAGTGGATATTGCCACCGGCGGCATAATAGTCATCGGCGGAGCTGGTGCGACGAGCCATATAGAATGAGAGACCAAGAACAAATACTACAAATGTAATGAACAGGCCAATTGCAAGGGGGGATTGTGTATATATCACTGTCAGGGTCTCCTTAGTTATTCATTTTCTTTTCTGCTTGAGTGCAGAAATGGTTGTAGATAAGTGCCATAACCAATGCCAGGGCGATTAAGCCAAAGCCCCATATGACTGCTGCAGTTTGTCCAAGAATAGTTGTTTCCATGATCTCTGGTCGGGTGGCATTGACGCCAACGAAAATGGCATAAACCAGAGTGTAGGCAAAAAACATTTTCACTCCGAGTCTGGTTTTGAAGGTGGAGGCATTGTCTTTGCCAAGTTTTACTGCGGGTCCGTGTCCCATAGTTTCTCTCCTCTTAACATGATTGTGAGACCGCTTGTTTGTTTGGTGGTCTCAGTAGTAAATTTAGTAAAAACCGGTTTGGAAACTGGTTATTACAAATAGTTTTCGCTATCTGGTTGAAATTGAACGATATTGTGTGATAACGAGTGATAAAAAATGAGCTATGTTGGTTGCTAAATTCTGCGCCATAATACGCTGTTATAAAATACTGTCAATAGGCTAAATTTAACTAAAATAGCGTTCTATTTGTATGTAGCTTGCTTATATTTAATGAAGTTTTTTGCGGTTCTCAAAGGCGCAGTATTTATGCGGGTATTCAAAGAATTGAATGTAAGAAGAGGGATAAAAGTACTGATTTGTGAATTAGTGAAAAATAATATGAGAGAGGGCTAACGCCAAACCTCTAACAGCATTCTATTTCTGATAAAAAAGCCCTGTTCGGGTATCTTGTCGTTGGTGCGATTATAGTTGTTCCGGGGTGAAACCAACGACTTCATCAATGCTACTTTGGTTGCATAACAGCATTATTAGGCGATCAATACCAAGGGCAATTCCTGCAGCAGGAGGAAGAGTTGCTAACTCTTGCAGAAATAAGTCTGGGCTGGGGTAGGGTGTTTTACCTGCTTTCTGGCGTTGTGATTCTTCATTGGTGAAGCGTCGCTTCTGCTCTTCTGGGTCGGTCAGTTCTGAAAATGCGTTAGCTAGCTCCATACCGCCTATATATAGTTCAAAACGTTCAGCGACCATGGGGTTATCAGGTTTTATTCTTGCGAGAGAGGCATGTTCGGTCGGGTATTCTGTAAGAAAAACCGGTTGATTGCGTGGTAATTTGGGCTCTATTTCAAGCGCTATGATGACATCAAATTCATCAGTTCGCAGTGCTTCAGACAGTGATGTCGAACTGA
The DNA here is from genome assembly GCA_030639985.1 of Desulfuromonadaceae bacterium. Classification (GTDB taxonomy): domain Bacteria; phylum Desulfobacterota; class Desulfuromonadia; order Desulfuromonadales; family Geopsychrobacteraceae; genus Desulfuromusa. The sequence goes on along the minus strand of DAOWKG010000061.1, from coordinate 6,091 downwards.
AACTAGAAAAAGCCTCAGCAACAGTTATTCGTTGCCAGGGTGACGATAGGTCAATTGTCGTCCCTTGCCAGTTAATCTGCCGATCTGGCAGCAGGTGGAGTAAGAGAGCTTCGCAGTCGCACATCAACTGCTGATAGTCGTAGTTGCTGCGATACCATTCGAGCATGGTGTATTCAGGCAGATGGGTCTTGCTGCGTTCTCCGTCACGCCAGCAGCGGCAGATCTGATACAGTTTGTCGTAGCCAGCTGCCAGTAGGCGTTTCATGCAAAGTTCTGGCGATGTCTGCAGAAACCAATCAGCAGATTGAACCGCATCAATATGTAGTTCTGGGGCGTTAGTTGGAATGCGATGGGGTGTTTCAATTTCAAGGAACTGTTGTTGAATGAAAAATGCCCGGATCTGTTGCATGATCCGGGCGCGTTTTTCCAGTGTCTCTCGTTTGCGAATAAGTTGCCAGTTTGGCTCCACGACTATTCCTTAACGCGAGTTACATAGTTACCAGTGCGGGTGTCAATCTGTATCAGGGTGCCTTCATCGACAAAAGATGGTACTTGCAGGGTGTAACCGGTTTCAACCGTTGCTGGCTTATTATTTGCGGCAGCAGTATCACCTTTGACCCATGGATCAGAATGGGTAACCCGCAAGTTAACAAAAATGGGGAGACTAATTCCAATTGCAAGTTCATCGTGCATGAGGATTTCTACATCCATGTTGTCGACCAAAAAGTATTTATCGTCCCCAAGGGTATCTTCTGTCAGGATGACTTGCTCGTAAGTTTCTTTATCCATAAACACATGACCTGATTCGTCTTTGTAGAGGTACTGCATATCACGCTCAGAAAGACTTGCCGGGGAAAAAGACTCACCGCTTCGATAGGTACGGTCAAATAATGCCCCGGTAATCATGTTGCGAAGTTTACACTTATACAGCGACTGACCTTTACCAGGCTTGGTGAAATCATACTTAACGATAACATGCGGTTCACCATCGATTAATAATTTAAGACCTTTTTTCAGGTCAGAACAGCTGTACATATATGGGCTCCTTGGAGTTATGAAATTTAAAAGAGGTATTCAAACATAATTGGGTTGTGGATGTCACCGTAAAAGCAGGGTTGGTGGATTCTTCGTTGCGAATGGTGTCTATTCAGGAATATATAAAATTCCATCCAGATCAATAAGCTTATCCTGGATAAATGAATTGGCATCGTCGATGGCTTGATTATAAATTTTTGGCCCCAGTTTTTTGATGAAAAACTCGACCATCATTTCAGCTTTTAATTCACCGATTGTCTCATCATATTCATTTCTGCAATAGGATTGTAACTCCTCAATTATTATTTTAAGTCGATTGTCGCTTAGGGTGATTTCCATTATGTATCTGCTCCTAAAGTGGTGCTGCCCGGCGTATTTCTTCCGGTTGCTGCTGGCGTTGGTAATAGAGGTAGCTCGATTCCAGTATCTCTGCTGCCAGTAACAGGCTTATAGCGATAGTAATACCAGAAATCGGTGGTTGCCAGATGACCAACGGCCACCACAGGAGCAGAAGGAATCCACTTTTAAGAAGGGTTGAACGCCCCAGCTGTCCGGTTTGACTGGCTCCGGCAAACCAACCACGGAGTAAGTTGGTCAGGCCATAAAACAGTGGAAAAATTGTACATGCTGCCAGAGGCAATTGCAAATAGTGACGCAGGTCAGTTTCAATCCCAAGCAAGTCCCCGAGAATAAATTTATTCAGTGGCCCCGCAGTTAGGAGCACGAGTAATCCCAGTCCGATGGAAATAATTATACTGAAGCGGAGCAGGGTGCGGTTGTCTGCTACCGTTTTTACCAGAGTAAGGTAGGCTTGTTGCAAGTTACGCATCGGACCGGCGAGGAGGAACAGAAAGCCACGAATTACTCCAAATGCTGCCAACGCTAGAGCGCCATCGTGCAATCGACCGATAATTGAACTGATCAGCAATGGAATGGTTTGTTGTAGGCATGATGAATAGGCGAGGGGGAATGAATAGCGCAAAATTTCGCTAGTAGTTTTTTCGGGTTCGCCACCATCCAGGGGCGGGTGGATTTTCCAGGCCAGCCAGCAGATGACTAAGGTTTCGGTGACGACACAGCTGACCAAAGCAAAAGCACCAAGTTGAGCACCGTAAAACCATTTGTAGCCAACGGAGAGAAATCCAAACAGCGCTGCCACTCGAACACCGGTGGCAAATGAAACCAGACTGGTTCTGCGTGCCCGGATGATCAATCCTTGGCAAAAACCGCGGATGCCGGTGAAAAATGGGAGTATCGCCAGGATGTAGAGTGCTTTTTTTGCTTCAACTGCAACTTCTGTTGGGGTTCCGAGGAGCTTGATCAGGATCAGGTCGCCAAGGGGGGTGAAGGCGATCAACGCCAACATGACAGCGACGTAAACTGCGACCAGACCAATAAATATTAAAACTCCGAGCAGAGATTTCCGCCCGCGCACCATCGCGATAGTAATGGTGTGATTCTGATATGAAGGAGAGGCAATAAAGAGGTGAACCACTAGTGCTACTGACATGCCGGCAAGAGCGGTGATGTAATCGTCAAGCCGCGCCAGGGCGCCATTGATGACGGTATGGGAGATGCTCATCAACTGAACATTGAGTACCAGTGGGAAAAAAAAGAAAGCGATCTCTTTGGTGGTCAGGTTCTTTTCAGTCAACAGCAGATCCCGGAAACAGATGCAGTAGGTCGATTGGTTGCTCAGCCCGAAAATCGGTGGTCAGATTGTCGCTGTGCCCCATGCCATAAGCACAGAAGCAGGTAGCAGTCCCAGCCTGGCGTCCGGCATAGAGGTCGGTATGGTGATCGCCGATCATGACCGCTTGTTGGGGATTAGCACCCAACCCTTCAAGGGCTTTAATTACCGGCAGTGGATGGGGTTTTTTTTCGGCATAGCTGTCACCTCCGACGATTACTTTGAAATTGTCGATCAAATTCAAACCATCAAGAAGCTTCATCGTCAGTTTATACGGTTTATTGGTGACAATTGCCAGTCTGGTTGAGCAATGATTATTCAGTAGCTCAGTAATTCCCGGATAGCAGCGAGTGTGGTCAAGCAGGTGTTCACCATATAATTGCATAAATTTGTCGATGTAGTCGGGACGGAAAAGCGCTTCGCCCAGGGCGCGTTTGACCAGGATGCCGACGCCATCACCAACCATATCACTAACCTGTGGCTCTGATAATGGCGGACAATCCAAATCGGCGCGGAGGAGGTTAAGTGAAGTGGTCAGATCGGGAACCGAATCGACCAGCGTGCCATCAAGATCAAAGAGGAGGTAATTTATGTTTTTCATCTCAAACCTTCTTAATTCGGGCACCAAAAATGGCGGTTCCAACCCGTACCAGCGTTGCCCCTTCTTCCACCGCTACTTCAAAGTCGCCGCTCATACCCATTGATAATTCTGCCATGCTGACACCGGGAAGCTGCAAGCTGTCAATCTGTTCGGATAGCTCACGTAGTTGTTTGAAAAATGGGCGAACTTGCTCTGGATCGTCGGCATGGGGCGGGAGGCACATCAAGCCACAGATTCTCAGATGGGGTAGTTGTGCGATTGTTTGGATCAGATTTTTCAGGTCGTCAGGTGCACAGCCTGATTTGCTCGCTTCGTCGCCGACATTAACCTGGAGCAGAACATCGCCAATTTCACCATTTTTCCCCCATTGGCGATTAATCTCTTCGGCGAGAGATAAGCGGTCAACGGAATGGATCATTGCCACCTTATTCCGCAGGTATTTAACTTTATTAGTTTGTAGCCCACCGATGAAATGCCATTGCACTGGAGCTGTTACCAGCGGTTGCTTATCACGAAACTCCTGCACATAACTTTCACCGAACAGTTTTTGGCCAGCGTGAAATGCCTCTTCAACCAATTCGGCCGGTTTCACCTTGGAGACAGCAATCAATCTGACTTCTTCGGGATTACGTCCAGAACGTTGACAGGCTGTTTCAATACGATCATGGATTTGTGCAAGATTGGCGGCAATATTGTTCATCAGTTTTTACTCCGCAAATTTGTTGCTGTGAGAATAAATTATACTGGTTATCTACTTCGCTCCAGTCAATTCGATATTAAAACCAATATTTGCCACAGATACACACCAGGCAGGGCACATTCTTGAAATCAAAAAATCCACAATCATTCTCGCGCCCGTTCGCTACGCTCACTCAAGCCACAAAGATCACAGAGAATTCATTTATCTGGTTACTCAACCAATTTGCCCCCAAGACGCCAAGAGCACCAAGAAAAGCGTAAAGGTCTTTTTTGGTTTAAAAACAAAAAACGGTTTTTAACTTTTGACCTTCTTGGTGACCTTGGCGCCTTGGTGGCTATTAGTGGTTTTCTGTCCAACCGGTCTTACTGTCGGGTGGAATCAAATGGATAACCAGATAAATTATATCGGCAGTGGCACGCCCAGCTCTTTCAATGCCAGTGTCAGTTTGCACAGGGGCATGCCGACGACATTGGTATAGCTCCCTTCAATCTTGGCAACAAAACAGACTCCCAACCCCTGAATTGCGTAAGCACCAGCCTTATCGGCCGGTTCACCGGTCTCAATGTAGCTGGTGATTTCGGCATCTGTCAAATGCCGAAACCATACTTTAGTCGTGACCGCTTCGGCGCGTTGTTTTCCCGTCTGTCGGTCAATAATAGCATAGCCAGAGAGCACTTGGTGCTCGCGTCCCGATAGTTGTTGCAACATTTCGGCAGCGTGAGAATGATCGCGTGGTTTACCCAGAATCCGATTGTCGCTAAGGACGATGGTGTCGCTGCCAATAAACCAGCGTCCCGAAACGTTGTTGCGATTGGCAACCTCGGTCGCCTTATCAATGCTCAGGCGGATGACATGTTCTTCCGGGGTTTCATCTGCCAAGACTTCTTCTTTCGCCCGGCTGGGAATAACCGCAAAATTAAGCCCGATTTGTTGCAATAATTCTTTTCTGCGGGGGGAGGCAGATGCCAGAACCAGCTGATTTACCATTATCTGTCCTCTCGGTTGGCAACGATAGTATCCCACCATTGTGGCAGTGCTGCTAATGCCCGTTCGGCCATAGCAATACGGCGGTCGGCACGTTTCATTTTACGCTTTAATTCCAGTGGCGGGAAGAGGCCATAGTTGATATTCATTGGCTGAAAGTTTTTTTCTTCAGCACTCGCCAGATGTCCTAGCAGGGAACCAAAGGCAGTATCTTTCGGGGGCAGCGGGGTCGCATCGCCACGAAGTTGGTATGCTGTGAAAATACCGGCTAAAAAACCACAGGCCGCCGATTCAACATAACCTTCTACTCCGCTTAATTGTCCGGCGGCATAAATATGGGGTGCTGCCTTAAATTGGAGCGATTCGGTTAGGCAAGCGGGGGCATTAATAAAGGTATTGCGATGCATACTACCAAGCCGGGCGAAACTGACCTGTTCAAGGCCCGGAATGGTCCGGAAGATCCGTTTTTGTTCCGGATAGGTCAGGCGGGTTTGAAATCCGACCAGATTGAACAGCGAAGCGTTGCGGTTATCCTGCCGTAGTTGTAATACCGCATAAGGAATTTTACCCGTTTTTGGATCGGGTAGGCCTACCGGCTTCATCGGCCCAAAAGATAGGGTTTTTTCTCCGCGACTGGCCATCTCTTCTATCGGCATACAGCCCTCAAAGTGGATCAGTTTCTCAAATTCTCGTCCGGCGACCTTGTCGGCATCAACCAACGCTTGGACAAAAGTGTAATACTGCTCTTCGGTGAATGGACAGTTGATGTAGTCATCGCCACCTTTATCATAGCGTGAAGCCCGCCAAGCGATATCAAAGTTGATCGAATCGACTTCGACAATTGGGGCAATAGCATCGTAAAAATAGAGATGTTCACTACCGGTCAACTTTTCCAAATCAGCAGAAAGTTTTTCTGAGGTCAACGGTCCGCTGGCGATGATGGTTGTCCCTTCGGTCGGGAGTTGAGTGATCTCTTCTCGAATTAGTTCGATATTTGGTCCAGCGGCAATTTTGGCGCTGATATAAGCAGAAAACTCATCCCGGTCAACTGCCAGTGCCCCTCCCGCGGGAACCGATGTAG